>JAPSGR010000015.1:0-4772 GCA_031177355.1 Candidatus Nitrosocosmicus sp.
CCGCGAGATAACTATTTTGGATGTGCTTTGGCTTTCAGGATATGTATTTCTGACTCTACACTTGATATCCATTATAAAGACTATAAGAATTAAAAATCAAACAATAACCATATCTATTGTATCGGGTGTTGTTGTTGGATTCATTATTATCAATATTATCAATATTATGCCTTTTTCGGTCCTCGACTTCACTAACAATACAGATTCAATAACAATGGGATACTACATACAAGACATTGTAATTACTGTTTTATATCCCATTCTTGATTTGTGTTTGATTGTTCCTTCGATTACAATTTTATTAAATGTTTACAAAGATTATCAACATTCAATACCATGGATTCTTGCTTCAATATCACTACTTGTAAATGCCTTGGCTGACAACGGATACGCAATTCAATTTATTGATGGATCGCCATCTGCTATGCCCTGGGATCTTTTCTATATTGCAGATTTTATTATTATGTCGGGCGCATTGTTTTGGTACAACAAATATCACATTACAGAATATATTTCAAAAAACAATGAAAAAAATATATAAATTTTGGATAGTAGTCAAATAAACAATTATTCAGTGTTTCCTAGCCATCATTGTCAGAATCATCCTTACTGTCGCTTTTATCTTCATCCTCATCCTCTTCTATTTCATCAAAGTCGATATCCTCTAAATCGTCAGATCCATTTTCCTCTTCCTCGTCGTCGTCATCTTCTTCTTTAATATCACTTTCATCATCTTGTAATTCATGTGTTTCATCCTTAATTTCATCTCGTTCAGCTTCCTTGTTGCTCATACTACCCAAACTTGAAGCATGAATGGTATAAAAATTTTGAATAAATAATTTTACTTTCGTTATCTATATTCAGATATTGATTCAGATATGTGTATAATACAACTGTTATTGGAAATCAAATTAAGAGACTAATGGAGCTTTTTTCCCATTTCCGAAATTAATTTCCACTCCAAGATTTCTAGTAAATGTGATAGAATATATAGTGGTGTTGATACTTTTAGTATCAATAAATATACGGATATTTTTAATATTTACTTAACAAAGATTACTTCTCCTCATTAGGTAATGCATTTCTCAGTCATTGTAAAATCCACTGTCTTTAATAAACAAGTTTTCATAGCATGTATGGTCCATTGATTCTAAGCCAATATATTTTTGTCTTGTAATCAATCATATTATCAGAAACTATTTTCCAAAATCTGATCGAATGGTTTCGTTCGATTAAGTGACTTAGCTCGTGTAAGATTACATACTCAATTACACCCAAAGGAGCCTTCAGCAAATGAATATTCAAATTTATTGTATTATTGTATGTTGCACTCCCCCAACGACTTTTTAGTTTTTTCACAGATACCTTTTTTGGGACTACATTTAAAATTTGAGAATACTTCATAATTAGAGGATCAAATATAGACAAAGCCGTATCAAATAGCCACTGTTCATAAAGATTTTTAATATTTTTCTTATTTGTATAAATTATAAACTGGCTACCAGAAAACTCTAAATAATGATTATTACTTGAAAAAATCTTTAATGGATAGTTCGCTCCCAAATATGGTAATGTCGAATTGTTATCGTAGGTGGGCATTCTTATTGAAATAGCAGGGTGATTTTGTTCTTCAAGCCTTTGGAGGATCCAATTTGCTTTTCTTTTTACCAAAGTTTCGATATTATGGATTGTTGTTGATAAGGGAGTTTTTAAGTATACGATGCCGTTAACTACAGAAATTTCACTCGTTTTGCTTCTCCTTTGTGATTTAATTATACGAAATTCCAAAACCTCATTGTTGTAAATTATTTGATGTTTAGAGCTCAATGAAGGAAAAGAACATGAGTAAGTAGTTGCAGTCATTAAATACTAATAAGAGTACGGAAGTATCTTTTTATAAATTTAGATGTAGTTAATATAGTTCTATTCATAAAGTAGACTGAATTTGTTATTCAATATTCTTTCTTTTTAATATTTATATTATCTTTATTTGCATTCTAAATAATATATCCAAAAATCAAAATAAATCAAAACAGTAACAAGTGAACCCCTTGATTTTAGCATAATAATATATATTAAACAAAATCCAATATTGATTTTTGGGCTTTTGTGGTAGTAACATCTATTCTCGACAAATTTGATACTTTTATCCCTAATTTTCGGATATAGCTAGGATATATTTTTTTTACTGTGACATGATTTTTATCATTTTCCTTAGAAACAAGATTGTTACCTTTTTGGCTATAATCATTCTCAAAGTTAAATCGATCCAATAACATTTCCATGACAGAACTGATACTATCTCGGGTCCTTTGATAGGACTGAAATGTGATTTCCCGAGTTTCTATAGAAAAATTTGTTCTAACCAACTTAATTCCTACGGTTTTAAATTGATAGCCTTTTCTTTCGAGGCGATGATAAATATCATCCGTAAGATTATAGAGCAGAATTTTAAGTATTTCATCTTTATCATTTATTGGTTCTAACAAGGTTTCTTCGGTACTCAATGATAAATTATCCCCCCTTGGTACAACCGGTTCATTTTCCTTGCCGTTGGCAATCTGCCACATCCAAAGACCATTTTTTTTGCCAAATTTTTCCAACAGTTTTTGAATGTTTGTATTTGACAGTTCCCCAATAGTATTAATTCCCATTTGTTTTAATGCCTTAGTTGTTTTGATTCCAATACCTGATATTTGGTCGACGGTTAATTTTGCCAAGAATGTCTTTGTATTTTGTGGATAGACGATGGTAAGACCATCAGGTTTTTCAAAATCCGATGCTATTTTGGCAATCGATTTGTTACTTGCCACTCCTATAGAACAGATCAGTCCATTACATTGTTCTCGAATGGAGTTTTTTATCTTAAGGGCGTACTCCTCTACCAAAGGCTTGGCGATAACCTCAGGCTGTGTTCCTCTTGCGGCTAGCGGCAAGGGCGAGGGGATTAAGGAAGATTTTTTTTTTCCATCGATAACATTTTGAACAAAAGAATCTTTAGGCTGGTCACTGGGTTCATGAGAATACTTTTTATTCTGTAAAAGCATTATTTTTTTTGTACAATCAATATAAGCCTCATCTATACTGGTCTGTTCTAACACATCTGCATATTCTTCTATTAATCTCATTACTTGTTGAGAAATCGAACTATAATATTCTTTGTCAACTGGTCTCAGTATAAGGTCGGGACAAAGTTCTTTGGCTCTGGATAACGACATTGCAGACCGAACTCCATATTTTCTAGCTTCATAGGAACAAGAAGCTACTGCCCCTCTAGTTATTTTCCCAACTTCTCGCTCAGGAGTCATTATTACTGCATGAGCTTTGCCCTTGAGTGAGTCGTCTCTCAATTCTTCACAAGCCGGAAAGAAGGCATTCATGTCAATGTGTATAATTACCCTTCCAGGCCAAATCGGAGAAATGACAGGTTGTTGTTGAGATGAATCGGTATTACGGTCAGAGGGATTTTGTTCTACTGATACCAGTTTTTGAACTAACTGGGCAACAGAAGGGCTTTTTGTAACTATAATAGAATAGTCCAAAGTGTGTTTAGAATCATTGGACGGATGTTTATCCTCATTTGTTTTTTGTTTTATCAAATTCAGATATCTAGTTGCTGTTTGCCTGTTGATGTAAGAATCACCAAGGTCAAGGAAAATAAAATTTGATGTAATAGCAGGATAATAATATTGATGTCCGTTATTAGACCATACAAAAGATGAGTTGTACTTTCTTAAAATATTATAAGTCAATTCCTGATACCATGTACTACGCTTTCCAAAATCGAATGCAACGGAGTATCTATGATATGCGCACTTTGTTAACATATCTTCAAGCCATTTGCGTCCGTTATTCTGAAGTGATATATGATATGGTGGAGATAGGAGAACTACAATGATTTTTTCTGCAATAATGTGTAAATTTTCTAAAAATTCATCAAGAAGGTCATAATTGTTATAAGAAGAGGAGGAGGAGGAGTGGGCAGCAGCGGGGGAAGGAGATATTGAGTATGAAGATAAAGATCTATCAATAATACTCTGTGGTATTTGTATAGAAAAACGAAAATTATCCGGAGTTTCGTCTAGCCATTTTCTCAAAGCAGATAATTTTGGCGTATTAACACTATTTTCAAGATTTAGGTGAACAAAGTTGAAATGATTTGAATAGTAAGAAAGATAATGCACAGAGTCTAATCCACTTGGATAAAAATTTTTAGTCCATTCTCGACCTTTCCATCCACTACATCCTATATAGAATTTCATTGAATTTCTCCTTCACTGTCGTTTCAATCGATACCACAAATTCTTTAATCAAAGTTTCTATTCCAATATTATATGTGACATTGTTCAAGTTAAAATAAGGTTAAAAAATGGATTTTGGTAATCGATTGGATATTTCGAAGCAAGCTTGCCTCAATTCTCTGCTTTTAACGGTCCTGCCATATGAAAAACAACTATTTATCCAGGATCTGATTATAGATAAAAATTAGTAGAATTATCTAATGCTATTTTAATATATAATTAAGTTATATACTAATCTTTAAAAATTTTAATATCTTATAATTATGTTTAAAAAACTACGAGTCAATTATTGCAGATTAAAATTTATAGTCTAAAATATCTCTTAATTTGTATAGTTTTACTAAGCATGACAACTTCATCCTATTTTTCATATAATTATGAAAACAGCGCCTTTGCCAGTAAGGATAACGATATTGATGAAATTCAATCAGAATCTCAAAACTCAAACTGTGAGGCAGGGGAAGATAACAA
>JAPSGR010000015.1:4872-40757 GCA_031177355.1 Candidatus Nitrosocosmicus sp.
TAATTCGTGTAATAATATCAGCATAAGTAGACATGGAGATGATAGCAATGGAGGAAATAAAGTACAGGTGTCAAAGCAAAACTCAAACTGTGAGGCAGGGGAAGATAACAATAATTCGTGTAATAATATCAGCATAAGTAGACATGGAGATGATAGCAATGGAGGAAATAAAGTACAGGTGTCAAAGCAAAACTCAAACTGTGAGGCAGGGGAAGATAACAATAATTCGTGTAATAATTTTGATATTCAAGAAATGATTAAAAGCAAGATCAAATTAATAAGCGACACAAGTGATGCATAATAAGTAATATCCCAGTCTTGGTATAAAGCCAGTTATCAACGCAATTTATCATTTAAAGTTGGTAAATCCACCAGATCCAGAGCTACGAGCAAAAACATCAATTACGTTATCAGATGGATCTCCATATTATACTATTCTAATAATTTTATGCAGTATTCTACTCACGGTCCCCGTTCTTTGTTTATCTGGTCTAAAACAATTCTTTATGGTTTCTTCGATGTATTATAATATGAATCATTAGAACCAGTTATAATATATTGAAATTTGTATTATATAGTACCTTTCTAGGAAACATAAAGTCGAACCTTAAACTCGATCCAATTATCAATTAAAGGTGAAATATTTTGTTCTGAATTATTGATTTGTGTTGATAAACGTTATATAGATAACTGTATCCGTAAAGCATTTTATTTGATGTTTTACTAGTTATTGATTACATTACTATATTTAATATTTAATCCCTTGACGTAGTAACAATTATGAGAATATCATTTAGATCAAGTAGATAGAGATGTAGGTAAAGAGAGAATTAGATCGTCAAAAAAAGTTGAAATTGTTCATCAAAAAATTTTGCATATGCTAAAGCCAAAACTAATTAAATCAAATCAAACTAGTTTTTCAAAAATCAATAAAAAAAGACATTGATTCGTATAAAGTTTAAGAATGAAGTAGGTGATTTATTTATTAAATGAGTTCTGTTACTATATGCTACTGCTAGAGTTGTCTATTTTGCTCTCATTAATCAATTCTGTAGATATCGTAATTTTTCCGTCAATTTTCCACTTTGCACCTGGGTTATTGCGGCCATCAGGAGCATTAGCTCTTTGAATTTCAATTTCCACATCATCAAATGTATATGTAACTTGCAGGTCCTTGCCAGTTAATTTATCTATTACCTTGGAAATTAAATCAGACCATTGTGAACCTCGCTCTTTCGATGAATCTTTGGATTTATCAGAAGTGCTGGATGTTTGCTCACTGTTAGTAGTACTAGAAATTTCACTCATGATTACTCATATCAATTATGGTTTAAATAGATATCACTTCACTTCATCTTCATTACCTTAGCCTATTCTTTATTTTAATAATTTTAAATCGCCAAAAAAAACAAAATGAATCATCGAATTAGTAAATTGTATTGTAACCGTCACTTAATATTTGTTCTCTGGACAGTCTTGCAGATAAAACACTTCCTGATTTAGATCTATAGGACGGAACACCTACACCAATTGCAATCATTGTTTCCTTTTGTTTATCATGAGGACAGAAAAAGTCAGTTACTTCATCATCATAGAAAGTAGAACCAGAAGCCCCAATCCCGCAGGCATAAGATAAAAGATATATTTTTCCTGCTATTATCCCAGCTTCTAGTTGTGCTGCCCTATATCCTCTATTACCTAGTGTATTAAGCACCGTATTCATGTCAGTCATTAAAAAAATAACTATACTGGCGTTTGTAAATAGGGATTGATCTAAGCATAGATGACCTGCAAAGTTCTCTGTAGGAATATCTTTTAAAAACTCCAAAGAATGAGAATTGATATTGAAATAATATCCCCCACTCCGCAAACCCTCAACAGAATTTACTAAAACGTACGACTCAATTAAGCTAGAATGATCTGATTTGTAATCAATTGGAATGTTTCTTCCCTTTCCTGAGGAATGCAAAAGGATGGTAGCCAGTGTTTCTAAAGGGATAGACGAACTTGAGAATCGTCTTGATGATCCCCTTTTTAGTATTACACGACCTATACCCATTTTGCTGTTTTCAAGACATTTATTAGAAGAATGTTGCTTGAGAAAATACCTTTTTCTTTCCTTCTTTTGCTCCAGGCTGTTGTTTATTTTATCAAAGCTATGAATCTTTGACCACAATGCCACCTGTTTGTTATCAACAAGTTTGGAGCTATCATAGGCTCTCCATATTTCAGGATAAAAAACTTCATTGTGCGATAGAGGGTAAGTTTTGTGTAAAAGAGGTTCAATGAAGCCGTTATCCAAAGGAGTAAAAATATTTGATTCAACATTTATGTTCTTATTCAAGTCAGGAGGCCTAACATCAACGGATGCAATAAGTATTGAGGCTTCCTTATGAGTTTCCAGTCCCAGAAGTCTGTTAACATGATCGTCTATAAATCCCATGATCAACCTGGTGTTAAGTCCCATGGACTTGCTAATTGCAAGTAGGTTTGCTACAATTACGCCAGCATCCCAGAACCAATGTCTGTAAGAACGAGATTGATACTTCCATGCATTTCTCCATGCGATGGAGGTAAATACTAATGACATCGGCGAGTTCAAAATATCCTTATTGTTTCCGGCTAAAGAAGAAAGAATTTTTCTATAATCACCATGACGGATAGGTACCAAGCTAAATTCACCAGGGTTAAAATGATAAATCCCAGCATCCAGTTTATTGTCATCCAAGTTAGTCATTACAACGTAAACTTCAATTGGATATAGTGCTCCTGTAGCCGAAGCAGCGCGCATATAATAGCTTCCTGAGTCGAATTTTACATGTCGAGTTATTCCATCAGTAAAAAACAGAATTGATGACAAGTCTGATAATTTTATGGATACAGGGTCACGGTTATCAACGCCAATAGGATTTTGTTGTTGCTCGTTATGAGGCATTTTTTCAAAACCTTCTTCGTTTGCACTAATAGCAGAAATTGCATTCATCGAGGGAATTGGAAAGTTAGTAGGAAGTGGATGAGAAGGTAGGTCTACGTATACCTTGAAAGGGTTAGGACGATTGTCCCAATCTAAATAGTGACGAGCATATAAAACACTAGATTGAGAATGCTTTGTCTTCTCATGATAGTCTATTGTATAGCTAGGATCATCATTCATGCATTATCGTATATTCTACGATTCTAAAATATTTAAAGAAGAAAAAATAATTGCATTTCAAAACAACTAACATCATACTGTTTTAGGTAAAAAAACAATAGGAATGAATAGATGAAAGATGCATTAAAACTACAAATTTGTATCTATGGTAGACAATGATATAGGATTACGCTCCTACATTTCAACTATAAAATGAAAAACATAGGGGTATGATTGAGCACAAACCATGTTAACGAGCATTAGTTTCCCTTTTTCTTATTACTTCCATTATTACCTTACTGATTGCCAGTAATAAATAAAGTTCTTTTTCTAACTAAAATATTGATAAACAAATTCTCAAAGTTATCCTTTTTACATCTATATTTGCAATACATACATTAGACTAACAATATTTCTAATAGTGGTTCAGGTTTATACTGTCTGAGCCTCGGCTGGACGCTTCATCAACAACATACTGATTTTTTCAACAATAGTAGTTGCACTGATTGGTTTTATTGCAAATTCATCGGCACCATAAGAGAGAACTCGGGTCTTGTTATTTTCATTTTCGGCTAGAGCAAAAATCTTTATCTCTAGGCTTGACTTTCTTATATTTACAATTAGCATTGGCCCGCGGTCTGCGGCTATAGTGCCGTTTACAAATATAACATCAACTTTGTAATTTAGGTCTTTTAATTGTTCTAGGCACTCTTGTGCATTCTTTGCCTTATATACGTTAAATTTAGCCAGGGTAAAATGACCAGCTAAAACATTTGCGACATCTATATTATCTTCTACCAACATGATAGAATGCTTATGATCGGTTTCCGAATTTGATAGCAACTATAATATCCATCTGCAGTTCAGATAAATTAAGGTTTTCCAAGTAAATAGAATTTAGGTGTGAAAATTAAAACAGAAACTATCACAAAATCAGCCTTTATAAGAAATGAGGCGAATTTTTATGTATTTTTACCTGAATCCAGATTCCCTTCTATATAACAAGAAAGTTTACATATTGTTAGATTAACAAAAGTAAAACACAGTCAAGAAATAACACTATCGCTCTATCCAAATATTGGAATAATTTCTAAAAAATATGCTCTAAAAGATTATTTTAAAATATTAATGCAAAAGAAAGTAAAATTAAAATCTTTATTTATTTGACGTTCACAAATTTAGAAGAGAGATAGCAAAGAGGAATATAGAAGACTATTATATTTAAAATATAATAGATAAAAAAGATGATTCGGAATTAATTCCTTGTCTCTTTATTGACTACTGTTGGACCCTGTGGATAATGCGTTGGATATATTTTCAGATTCCACATATTGTTCTCTTTCCAAACCCATTCCCAGTGTATTATTTTCTGGAGCTACTGAAGTATTATTTTCCAATAATTCCTGATTTCCACCGGTCAAGGTTTGTAGTTCCTGAAATGATCCAATACCTTGTCCGGATTGGTTGGCTGAACCACTGCTGGCGGATTGGTTGGCTGAACCACTGCTGGCGGATTGGTTGGCTGAACCACTGCTGGCGGATTGGTTAGTGTCATTACCACTCATTACACCAGAGGTCAAATTGTTAAACGCTTGACCTATCTGATCAATTATATTTTGTCCATATGCCACTTGAGAAATTGGGATAAAAACTACTGTGAGCAGCAATAAATACAGATATTTCATTAAAGTGAGTTGTACATCATAATTTAAATAGTTGTACTTAATTATCAACTTTGAAAACGTTTGTCAACAAGTCTAAAATCGTTTTACGTCGTTTGAGAAAAAAAGATCATCTTACTTTTATATTAATTTGGTATATTGTTTTCTTATTCGAATGTATCGATCTTTTGATTAATCAGAAACATTTTTCTGTGCAATAATTTTTATCGGTCTAATTTTGATTATTAATTCTCCCGACACAGCATTTCTTTTTCCATATAATTCAGCATTCTCCTTCCCCATATAGCGTTCAGCGATTCTAGTCGTATAACTTAATAGATCCACTTTTGTGGGAGATGAATCTATTTCAACAATCCCATTAATAATTACAAACGAATATGGAGGTTTTTGATCATCAATACATAAACATATTTGAGGATTGAGAAGCAAATGTTTTGCCTTAAGTGATTTATTAAAGGTTGTAAAAATTATCACAAGATCATTAACGGGTTTGTTATAATCAACATCAATTACAAACCAAACGGGAGCTACATGAGGTTTCCCTGTAAGACTAGCGGTCGAAACTTTTGCAGTCATTGTTCCGCTAGATAGAAAATCCAGAGTTTCTTTTTTAGTCATTTGTGCCATTTATAAATACACTATACTGAATGAATTATTAATAATTTGATTACCAGAAAAAATCCGGATTATAATAAAGACATAACTATCTAATACGAATAGGTATGAATTTTGCATATTATAATATAAAACAATAGTATGTTTTAGGGATTTGTTAAATCAGATGCTTGATATTCTTGCAATATTGTCATATTATAAAGGTATCTAAATTCTTGCGAATGTGCTGTAATAGTATAGTTTAAGCTATGAACTAGTATTTTATAATTAAATTATGTTATACATTAATTTCTGATAATATTAATCTACTAAGCATATTAGAAACTTTTTTACTGTATTAAATACGAGTAAACAAATTTGATTTTAAATTACAGTAATATGTATCCAAACTATGATATAATTAATTTCAATTATAGATTTCGACTACAATGAGTAACATAACAAAAAACTATAAGGTCGGAATATTTGCAATGTTTATAGCTGCAGCCTTGATTGGTTCAGTAGTTGCATTTGGTGACAACTATGCATATGCGGGTGGAAAAAAGAAACACAATGACGCAGAACAAGAAATTGAACAAGAACAATCAAA
Organism: Candidatus Nitrosocosmicus sp.; assembly: GCA_031177355.1. Lineage (GTDB taxonomy): Archaea > Thermoproteota > Nitrososphaeria > Nitrososphaerales > Nitrososphaeraceae > Nitrosocosmicus. The sequence goes on from JAPSGR010000015.1 coordinate 10,892, forward strand.
TGAGCAGAATGCACAATGTGTATCTGGAGAATTCACAATAGCCGGATGTAACAATATTGGCCTATTATTCCAAAATAACGAAGGCAATTTGGCATTAGGCCAACAATAAATTTTTTTTAAATTACCACCTTTAGATATTTAATCAGTCAGTTTTCTCAACAGTTCCTGTCAAACCGTACTCTTCTCCAATTAAACCCTGGTAAGACATATGCGAGCATCATTTGGATAATCGAGATTCCAGTTCGTCAATTTTTTGTCTTATTTCCCTTATCTCAGATAAAATCTCTTTTTGTGTAGCTGGATTTCTTATTTCCTCTTCCAAAGCTTTGTACGCTTCTTCAGACTTCCTCACGATAACCGCTACAAATATATTAATTACTATAAACGTTCCTACAACTATAAAGCTTACAAAGAATATAATGTTGAATGGGTTTGAATGAGTTGCTGGAGTCATGACTTCCACCCAGCCTTCCAGTGTTAGTATTTGGAATAAAGTTATGATAGATCTAGGCAGTGATCCCCAATGCTCTGGATCAATCTCGCCATATAAATGGTATCCCGCAATTCCATACATAAAGAATAGTAGTGATAGGAGCAAGAATATATTTACCATACTAGGGATTGACTTAATGATGGTCATTACTACAATGGACATTTCCTTCGACCTGTTGGTAAGTCGTGTCACTCTCAGCAGTCGTATCAGTCGGGCGACAGTTGAGTACCCACCACTAAGAGGAATTAGCGATAATACGATAATCGAAAAATCTAAAATATTCCAACCATTTCTGAAGTAGGATGAAAAGTTAGGATATGAGGCAGTAATTTTTAAGGCCGCTTCGATAATATAAATAATCAATACAAATGTACTAATTGATTCAAGGATTGTATAATAGTCAGCAAAAGATGAAATCGTTTCTAATACTAAAACAGCTGCTTGTAACAGTATAATTAGGGTTATAAAATGATTAAAAGAAGAATTATTAATTATTTTTCTTATCGACGTTAGCAACTCATAGGGATATCTCTGGAAGAATATTTTTAACTTTGGATTATTATATGAAACGAACTTGTCATATAGGCTAAAGCAGTCAGTTGATTCGATCATAAATAGTTGTACCATTATTATCCATCATTTTCGTAGAAATGATTACTTGTGTATGATGGAAATCTATTTCATGCAGACATTGAATAAGTAGACTAAGATATGTGATAGTAATTTAAATGAGCATGCCTTTCTGAAAAAAGATTTGATTTTAGTCACCGTATCTAATAATTGATTTAACTTCAAAACTTTGAACCAGTAACAATGCATTGGATTACTTTTATTCGGCCATTTGAATCTGTTTGACTCCAATATCGACGACCATATAGAAATCGTCTGCAATTTGAATGATATCCCCGAATGCTATCTTAGAGTGATGTCGTCTCCACTTCAAAGGCATACCAAAAGGATTTTCCTCATTCATAAATCTAATCCAAATTCTGCCAGGGTTTAGGACATTTTTAAATTCAACTTCCCATACCAATTCGTAAATGGTATGAAGTGCAGTTCTACTTACTTTTTGTATGTTGGACATCATTTCGGCATTAGATTCCTTATAAAAATAAACCCTAACTAACATGAATTTGTGCTCTAAAAGTAAATATTACTCTACAGGATTTATTGATTTTCTGACATGAAATTCAATCAGGTATAACAATTTTGTTACCTAAACCTAAACTAACCTTACCCATAAAACACCATTCGAATTTAAAATAAAATTGTATAGCAATTCATAAATAGGTTATAGATAAGTTAACTTTAAGTTCTATCATGATTGTCTTAAGGACACGCATGATAAGAGCCCCCTCAAGGGCTCCTATGAATGTCAATAAATTGAATTTTTAAACGTGTTGTATAGTATGTGTATCAATATTTCGTTGATTAAAATAGATCGTAACACAACAGTCTATTATTTGACTTTAGTGACTAAATACGTAAATAAGTATACGCGAGTAAATCGATATACCGAATTCATTTAATAACAAAAAGATCTTGTGAAAGCAATTGTCAACAATTAGTGCAGTGGATTAATGTGACTATAATGCAGTATAAAGCATTTGAAGTTAATAATCACTCAAATAATATAGAGGTTGTATATCAAGTCAATTAATTGTTTAAATGTACATCAAGATATCATCAGAGACCAAGGGAGAATATAGATATTGTATTTAATTCTCCCATAAATGCTTTGAAAGAACAATTACAAATGGTATTTTTTCAAAGTATCCTAACGACTTATTAAAACGACTGCAAAATTATTTGAATACTTGGAAAGTAAATAACCGGATCATAACCAATGAATAGTTTCCATTTGATGAAATAATTTAAAACCTTTTATATCAACCACAATTAATTTTAATATTGGGTCAGAATACAGACGACAGATTATCTCACAATGTTGCCAATCTATTAATGATTATTGATGATGAGAAAGATTTGTTATTTGTATATAGAAGTGGTTTAGAAATAGATGGAATAGAGATTACTACTTTTGATGATCCAATTTTAGCACTCGAAGAATTTACAAAAAATTCAGAAAAATATTGCCTTGTTATTACAGACATGCGCATGCCAGGGATTAGTGGATATGAAATAGTAAACAAGTTTAAGGATATTAACCCCAAGATAATAATCATCATTATATCTGCTTATAATATAACAGAAAATGAAATTATTCAAAACTTAAATCCCAATATAAAAATAGACAGGCTAATTCGAAAGCCAGTAACTTTAGAAAATCTAAGGGGTATAATTGAAGATATTTTGGAAGAATACAAGAATATTTGATATTTGTCTTATTCTTAATGATATACTTTAAATCCGAATCTTATCTTGGATTTCTTGACTAGTCAATATTGTCATAAGAAATTTTTAACTCAGATATATTTACAAAACAAATTTCTTAATCTAGGTTTAAAAAACAAGATTCTATATCTTAGCGTGTCCTTACACCATAACTGTTGAACACCAAAGTATACAAGAATCCCACTCCGACTGCAGACACAATTATTCAAAGAGGATCGAAAATTTTGCTTATCAAGAGGAAAAAAGATCCCTTTAAGAACATGTTGGCACTTCCGGGGGGATTTGTAAATGAGGGCGAAACAGTGGAGGAAGCAGCAAAACGTGAAATTAGAGAAGAAACAACGCTGGAGATTAGACTCCTGGATATTCTGGGTGTATACTCTGATCCTAACAGAGATCCACGAAAGCATGTCATTACTACTGTTTTTGTAGGAGAGATAGAAGGAGATAAGGACGTCGAACCTATAGCAGCCGATGATGCATCGGAGATCATCTGGTTAGATTTGGAATCAGTTGAAAAGCACACATTTGGATTTGATCATAAAAAGATCATCAATAACTACCTAAAGTGGAGGTTTACAAGAGGTACATTTTGGTCTACAAGGGATCAATAGGTATCGCAAGCCAATTCAATAGTTATCAAAGCATTGCCAGGAACCATAATTAGTAAACCTTATTTTTTTATATATATGAAGAAAAGTCTATAATTAATGTCATTAGTGATAGTGAATTTTGAAGCGAGACCATAAATTGAGAGGAAATATATGTGCTTAGAGGTCTGTGAGAACCCAATCTTACGATATTCTATCCATCTGCTAAAATGAATAAATTTTAAATTGATCCCAATCAAAATATACAGGATTAAGCATTGTGCTAATGAATTTCGGCCGTCTTTGAGATTTCAACTATATGACTGTACCATAAACCAAAAAAAATCCCATATTAATTTGGAAGTCTGTTTTTGTGTAGAACATTGCAAAATACTATTGTTTTGATACACATAGTTGTACGTTCTACATCATCACCATTACCTGGTTATTCTTATATGTTGATACCTTTGCTCTTGTGGTATTATAAAAAAATTTATAATTGTACGATGCAAAAGAAATTTTATCAGAAGGATCTTTTGCAAACATATATCATTTTCAGAACTATTAAACTGTTAAATAACCTTATTGTAAAAATTTTATATAAACATGATTAACTTTGGCTTTCATTCAGATAATTCGGGCGTTACATTTGATTTTCATCTTGCAAATCAAAATGATGAAATGAAAATACTATTGATGAATATTAGAGAGTTTGTATTTTCCCTCGGAGAGAAAGTAATTGAGGAAATACGACCACATAGAATCGTATATGCAAAATCACTGACTTTTAGATATTTTTTAGATATTTATCCAAGAACAAAGGATTTAGTAGTTTCGGTAAGAAGGAATAGAAAGGAGCCTGCTAAAGAGTACATCATTCACAGTTCTGAAGAGCTACAAAACATTAAATCGCAAATTACCTTGGCGTATAAAGAAATCTAGTTTTAATGGGGTATGGGATTAGCCTGATGTACAATTCCTCATGCACCATATCTTTAATATAATGGCTAACTTTTAGTTAATTTTTTTTAAACAATAATAAAATTGAATAGAGAGAAGAAGATAAAACCAATAAATTGGACGCATACTTAGAAGAAGAATTAATTGATCTTTTTACTTTTTATTTGCAAAATTTCAATTCAGATGAATTAGGAACAAGGAAAGAACGTGTAGTACAAATTGGCAGAGAACTTTATGAAGATGGTGGGTTAGATGCAATGGAAAATATGTTTTATTCTGTAGAAATTAGAATAAAAGAGGAAATCGGCAGTGACATCAGTAAGTATCGCTCATGGTGGAATGGAATTTCAGAGGGATGGAATTATTAAATGGCCAGGATATTGGAGAAGATAAAAAAGTAATAGAATAATAGAAAAAATTGTTTAGTGATTTAATTAGATGCCATATAGTGAAGTAATTCTTAACTTTGACATTATCATGTTTATATTTTGTAAAAGAATAGCATAATATACCGGTGAATGAGTTGATTGAAGGGCCAAATCAAAAAAATACGATATTAAATTTATATAATTCAGGAATTGACCCAGAGATTATATCCCTTGAATTAGACATAGATGAAGCTATTGTAAAAGATATAATTGAAAAGGAGAAGAATAAGCAAAGAAGGAAAACCAAGGACAATTTATCAAGCTATCTTATGAATAAGTTTTATCTAGATGCAATCATAGACATTAATGCAGTCATTAAGGAATCTCAGATCAGAGCATGGAATGCCTTAAAATCAAAACCGGAACTTAACATAATAGTCAAAGAGACTCAAAGCATTTTAGAACAGCACGCTGAATCTAAGTTAAAGTTAGTCATGTTACATATTGATTTGGTAGGTTCTACCAAAATGGCTTTAACTTTACCTATTGACCGATTGACCACAATAATCAGAGCCTTTGCTCAGGAAATGACAACGATAATCTCTATGTATGGAGGATATGTACTAAAATATATCGGTGACGCAGTATTAGCATTTTTTGTAGTAGAAGACATCGAAAATAGAGAACAGTCTACAGAGAATGAAAAAGCCACAGAAGAAAAAACAAAAATAGCTAAAAATAATACTAACAGTTTTACATCTCTTCAGTTTAGCAACGTAATTACTTGTGCATCCACTATGATTAAAGTAATACATGAAGGGATAAATCCAATATTAAATCAGTATGATTATCCAGAACTTAAAGTAAGAGTGGGAATTGATTATGGGGAAGTAGCTATAGTGCAATATGGAATTGATATTTATGAGTTCGAGAAAACTACATTAAGAATGCCACACTTGGATCTTATAGGATATACAATTAGTGTAGCTGTAAAGATGACTTCTCTTGCTGAACCTGATCATATGATGATTGGCCAAAAACTATATGATCGTTTGGAGGACAATTTGAAAGGATCATTTAGAAAGTTGCAAACGAGTACTGAAATATGGAGTTATTCCAATAATTCAGGCGATGGGATTTATAATATATATATAAATCAATAAAATTGTAATAACTAGTAGTTAGTTAATGACTACCTGAAATAAAACGAAAAATAAAGAAAATTTATTTTTGACCCAAGACGTTACTTCCACTATTAACCTGGTTTTGGAAGCTCTCGTTGTCACATGATACTATTGCATCTTTGCCTGATACACATTGTGCGTTTTGGTTGGAGGTTTGGGACTGGCCGATACCTTGGTTTGCAGAGTTACCGCCTTTACCGCTACCACCTTGTTGTCCTACTGCGTTATTTCCACTGTTTGCTTGATTTTGATTGCTTGTGTTATTGCAAGAGTTTGCAGTGTTACCGCCCGCTACACATTGTGCGTTTTGGTTGGAGGTTTGGGACTGGCCGATACCTTGGTTTGCAGAGTTACCGCCTTTACCGCTACCGCCACTTTGAGCTGCAGCATTATTACCTTTGTTTGTTTGAGTCTGTGCATTTTGGTTATTACCTGAGCCCGTAGTATCGCCACCAGAAACTACACCACTGTTTTGGTTGGAGGTTTGGGACTGGCCGATACCTTGGTTTGCAGAGTTACCGCCTTTACCGCTACCACCTTGCTGGGCCAGTGCGTTATTTCCACTGTTTTGCTGGTTTTGAGCATTCAAGTTATTGCATGAAACAAAGGTTCCTGTTCCAGAAACACACAATGCATTTTGATTTGATGATTGTGCTTGACCGATAGCTTGATTTGCAAGATTTCCTCCACTACCGCTACCACCTTGCTGGGCCAGTGCGTTATTTCCACTGTTTTGCTGGTTTTGAGCATTCAAGTTATTGCATGAAACAAAGGTTCCTGTTCCAGAAACACAAACACCCAGCTGAGTAGAAGATTGTGCTTGACCGATAGCTTGATTTGCCGTATTACCTTGTGCAAATGCACTTAAGTTCACAACAGTAGGGCCAACTAATAATAATATTGATAAGGTGATTACTGTTATAATCGGCACCTGAATATTTTTTTTGTTATTAATGTTATTTTGAATTATTGTATTATCCATAACCTTACTGATTTGTTTAAGTATATTTAATTTACTGCGATATTGCAATACTCTAATATTCTAATAATTATAGAATTATATTTACTTCCAAGCGCTGATGCATCTAGTTGAGGATAAGTTTTATCAATTTATCATAATTCTAATATATTAAATAAGAGCATCGATAATATGCAAAGTAGTCATGACAAGAGTACTTTGATAAGAAAGTCTAATGCTATTAAATCTGTAATTAATAGTGATGATGTTTATAAAATGTTGCTAACTATCCCAGCAGGCATGGTTTCCACTTATGGAGATCTTGCAAAAGCTCTTGGAAATCCTGCAGCATCACGACATATAGGAAGAATTCTAAATAAAAACCCAAACCCAATTGTAGTGCCATGTCACAGAGTAGTAAAGTCTGATGGAAATATAGGAGGATATGTATTTGGAATTTCAAAGAAAAAAAAGTTGTTAGAAGATGAGGGAGTACTTTTTGTAAAGGATCTTAAAATAGATCAATTTAATAGAATCAGGTTCTATCCTCAAAATCGTCAAGGTACTTCAGACTCTTCTACATAGGTTTGCTCTTACAAAAAAAGAGGATCTAAAATGTCTCTAATCTTTGATTCTCTCTGGAACATTTATAAATTCTCATTCTAGACATTTTTTGTGTTCCTGTAATATATTCACCTTATTCTCGCGGTAAAGAAAATCTCTTGATGTATGTACACCTGTCCTGTTTATTAGTAGACTGTTGCCATAGTTATAACCACAGTCCACTATTTCACCCTCCTCGTACTATTACCGCATATGTGGTATCACCTAGCCATACTCTACTCAATACCTATCAGGTAACCAGTATAATATAAGATATGCATAATCATTTTGGATTATGTTTGGAGGATGATAAATAAGTATGGACAATATTCGCCTTTAATAATATGAAAAATGGAATTTGATTGTTTGTATTAAATTAAGTATTAGGTACAAACATATTTACGTTATTATTGGTAGTATCACCAACATATACTTCGCCAGCAGGGCCTATGGTAAGGTATGCTTTTGTATGTTAATGTATTAACTAAGAAATAACAATTTATTTATGCCTAACGTGTTAATCAGTATTAACACAGGATTCATCATGAGCAAAGAATCATTTATTAGTTTTTTTACGGCCAATAACTCAGTTATTATTGCGGCCATCCTAATTATAATTATTCCTCTTTCATTGTTTTTCTATTTACAACAAGAAACGGAGAGCAGTATAAAAAACAGTATATTTGAACAACAAAAACAAAATCAAATCGACGCGAGTAAAGCCATTGCCACACATATACAATCAGATATTCAATTGATACAGTCAAGACTTCAATCTTTGGTCACATCTCACACCATTAGGGATGGAGACTTTACGTCGAATGTGACTAAAAACCTACTAAAGGAATACTATGTAACAATAAATTCTACTACACCTGTAGATAGATTATTCTTATATAACAAAGATAGTATTTCGGTTTTGGATATGTCTTCGCCAGGCACTCTAAATTTTACGGGTATGGATTTTTCTTTTAGAGACTGGGTAAACCAAACAAAAAATACATTGTCACCTGTCATCTCTGATATGTTTTTAGGAATAGATGGTAAAAACAGAATCGCGATGACATATCCCATTGTAATTTCCAACACTAGTGGATTATTTTATAATGGTTTAGTTGGTGTAGTAATTCCCACCGATGAATTCTTTAATTTCTATGGCAATATTCATGACATTCAATCACAATACCTATCGGTATTAGACAATGAGTCGATAGTATTAGTCCATCCACTACCGTCGTTAGTCGGCAGGCCCTTTTTTGGTGAACATACACAAAATCTTACAGGTAATAACAATATTTTGAATAATTTGATTAAAACCGTGATTTCAGGATATCCTGCAACCGTAATATATGATTTTGTTAATGGAGAAAGATTGAACTCTGGACATCCCGTGTTTATTGAGGGAGTTCCCAAATATTCAGTTTTTGTTGTTACCCCTACATCCTTTATTTATTCAACAATAAATAACATAATTGAAAAAGAAAGACTTCAAATGCTATCACTAATAATAGGTATAATTGCTGCAGTACTATTATTAATATTGTATCTAAATCGGGTAAATAAAACTCTCGATAAAGCGGTTAGAAAGAGAACAATCGAACTTCAAGATGCAAATACAAAACTAGAATTGGCAAATCAACATATCAAAGTTCATGATGATATGCAAAAAGAATTCATAAATATGGCCGCACATGAACTTAGAAACCCGGTTCAATCGTTGTTAGGATTTTCGGATATCTTGAAAAAATTAAATCACCGAAATGGCGATAACAAGATTGCTCACCAGTACAAAGACGCTATAGAGGCAATAAGCAGAAGTAGCAGAAGACTTAAAAGATTGGTAGATATTATATTTGATGTTTCACAGTTAGACAATAATTTATTGACATTAAATAAAGAGTCGTTTGATTTGAAGAATATAATGAAAGAAGTGTTAAACAAATATCAAAATCAAAAAAAACTCGCAGATAACAAAAACAATGGTCAGGAAGATGATATAGATAGGTCCAACAAACAGATCATTGATTTTGATTATTCCAATTACCCAAATGATTCTAAAACGATTAATGGAGATAAAATGTATCTGTGTCAAGTTATAACGAACTTGATAGATAATGCAATAGAATTTACTCAAAATGAGGGAAAAGTAAGAATAAATATTGATAAAACTAGTGATGAAAGTAAAGCAATAGTCACCATTAGCGACAATGGATATGGAATTCATCCCGATATTTTACCTCATCTGTTTACTAAGTACGTTAAAAAATCAAGAGGCGGAGCAGGACTGAGTTTGTATATATCAAAGAGGATAATCGAGGCTCATGGTGGCGAAATCTGGGCTAAGAATAATGATGACGGAAAGGGTGCAACTTTTGGCTTTAGCCTACCTTTGTATGATCAACTGGATTTTAATAAATCGAAATAAAACAAATTGACATTTTAGGACTAACGATTTTTCAAAGAAAAGATCGCATCAAACAAAGTATGATTATAATTTGCTAAATACTAAGATATATTGCGCCACGTCATTCTTAAAGTATCAGTTTCCAAATCATTTTTATGTCTTATCATTATCAATCTTCTGACAAGGTACTTTCTCCAACCCTCAGGTAAAAATTCCAATTCTATTGCTCTTTTCATAAGATGCAATTTACTATTGTCGGTATTATTAATTATATATAATCTTAAAATATCATTTATAGAAACTTTATTTATATCTTTAGACAAGAACTTTATTTCTTCTCCTGCTTTTAATTTACCCTCTTTAATGACTGCATAATAGATTCCAGTTCTATAACTGTTGATAAATTTTTCGAAAACTAGCAGATAAAGACATGGCTTAGATTTTTTTGTATAAAGTTTACTTGACTAATCCGGTTTTAGTCAATGCCCACATGACTATGGAAATTTGAAATGTTAATCCCCATACAACAAGCAAAATCAAGACAATTTATAAATGAAATAATTTCAAGAGAATTACCAATTAAGGTCGGATCACCACCAATCAAACTTTATTTGCATGTGTATAATAAATTCTGATTTCGGATATCATAGCATATTTTATTAAACGACCAATTCATTTCCTAATGACAAATGTCTAAATACATCAAAGGTGCTCTAAATCCTTAGACATATTAAGGGTGCCAACGTCGAAAAATGACTTAAGGGATAGTTTTGGAAGAATTGCAAAAAAACTCAGAATTTCTGTTACTGATAGGTGTAATATGAGATGCATTTATTGTATGCCCTATAACAATACCAACTGGCTAAACCAACAAAATCTACTCAGCTTTGATCAAATTAGTCACTTGGTAAAAATTTTCGCATCACTTGGGATCGAAAATATAAAGATTACTGGAGGTGAGCCTTTGGTTCGCAACAATCTGACACTTCTCATAAAATCCCTTTCATCAATTAATGGGATAAAGTCCATAAGCATGACAACTAATGGACTATTGTTAAAAGATAAAGTAATAGATTTAAAAGAGTCTGGGTTAGACGGCATTAACATTAGTTTAGACACATTTGATCCTATTCGATTCAAGGCAATGAGTGGGATCGATGGTTTAGATACTGTGATGGAATCTATCAAAATGACTATCCATCAAGATATACGCGTAAAAATTAATACCGTTGTTATAAAAGGATGGAATGACGATGAGATACCCCAATTTGTAAAATTTTCAAAGGAAACGGGCTGTCCTGTTAAATTCATAGAATTCATGCCTCTTGACGGAACTGGAATTTGGTCAAAGGATCTAGTAGTAAGCAAAGACGAAATGATTGAAAAGATCAACAATGATTTTGGTAGATTAAATTCAATAGCCAATGATAAAGCCGATCCAGCGAGGTTATATAATTTTGAAGACGGTGTAGGAACAATAGGATTTATACCATCCATAACAAAACCATTTTGTCAAGACTGCGATAGAGTTAGAATAACTGCAGATGGTAATCTCTATACCTGTTTGTTTGAAAAGAAAAGCTATAACTTGAGACAGTTACTAGATGAGGGCAGGTCAGATGAGTATATAAGTAAATATCTTCGTGAATGTGTAACTAAAAAACCCGAAGGAATAATTAAGATTATCAAAAATCATTCTTTAAAACCTAATTTAAATAATATGTATACCATAGGGGGCTAAAAAATATTAAAGCTAGACAATTTATATCTGCGCCTAGGTCAAAAATAAAATAATGCAAAGTTGTTGTTGCTATGCAATTCTTTGACCATGGTATAATTGAAAATAAAATTATTTAAGGATTCTAATCTAATATATGATCAGGTTATGAAGTTTCATAATAAATTTCTTTCATGTCGTTAAAATGGGATTTAACAGGATATCCCATCTTAAATACGTACTTTGTATTAACTGATTTATAATGGGCATGATAGACGTTGGTGACAAACCAGAGTCACTCAGAATAGCAACAGCTCAGGCTCTTTTAATTTTTGATCACAGTATTTTTGATTCAATAAAAAAAGGAGACTCGCCAAAGGGTAATATTTTTGAAATAGCAAAGGTAGCCGGCACTATGGGTGCAAAAAGAACTTCGGATTTAATTCCATACTGTCATCCTATACCTATTGACGACATTAAGGTAGAGGTGATTATAGAATCGGATTGTATCAGAATTGAGGTAAAGGTAAAGAGCATATGGAATACGGGAGTGGAGATGGAAGCGTTGACCGGAGCGTCCATTGCTGCATTATCGGTTTATGATATTCTTAAACCTTTGGATCACTCATTGTATATTAGCAGTATCAAACTTCTACAAAAGAAGGGTGGTATTGGCGATTTTAAAGAAGAATTTAAAGAAAACCTTTATGCGGTCGTGTTGACTATAAGCGACTCTAGGGATAAGAACCAAGATAAATCAGGCGAGTTAATAATTGAAACATTAAAGAAGTATGGTTTTACCATTGTTGATTACAAAATTATCCCAGATGAAAGAGAGATAATAGAAAATGAATTGATAATATATTCTGATAAAAAAAACGTCAATATTATCATAACTACTGGTGGAACAGGAGCTGGTCCACGTGACGTTACTCCAGAAGCTACAAGGAAGACATTGGACAAAGAACTATTAGGCATTGTCGAAAATTTAAGATACTATGGTCAAAGAAGGACTCCTCTATCAATGTTATCACGAGGAGTTGCAGGAATTAGAGGAAGTACTATAATAGTTAACATGCCCGGGAGTGTTACTGCGGTTTCACAGTCTATAAATGCTTTATTCCCGGGTATTATGCATGTTTTCAAAGTTATTTCAGGACATACTCATCACCATCAGCATCAAGATGTAAGATGAATAAAAATACTACTCGATAATCTGAAAGTCATTAATATAAGAGAATCCTGGCAGGAGGTGGACCTGTACGATATCTCCTTTAAATAATTCATATACCTTCTCAGAAATAACCACAAATCCGTTAGCTTCTGACAGAATGGAAATACTCTGTGTTTCCCCAATTATTGGTCGGGCAATGAAAATAGCTTTAGATTTTACTTTTAAGAGTTTTATATATAATATTTTTTTAAAAGTGCGAAACTTTTTTCGAGCTACCCAATCTTGATCTAGTACTGCAGAAAGAGTAAAATTGGCAGTGTTATTTCTACCAGAAAGTAACGAAATTATAGGTCGAGCAAACACAATAAATGCATTCAAGGCTCCCTGGACCGGCCCAGGTAGTACTATTATAGGTTTTTCATAAAGTGTAGCAATCCCTGCTACCCGCCCGCGGTCTAATTTAACTCTATTAGCAATCATCCCAGGAGAACCTATTTGGTTTATGGTTGATTTTACAATATCGTATTCACCAGCTGAAGTTCCCCCAATTGTTAAAAGCAAATCAGAGGTTCTTAATCCCTTAATAATTTTCTGTCTCAAAATATTAATATTGTCAGGGGTAATACCCATATCAAAAGGAATTCCACCTAATTCTTTTATTAAATAAGAGAGAATATGGCTATTAGTATTGACTATTTTTGTTTGATAATTGTTACTATTATTTGCTTCCTCTATATCATCAGTAAGTTCACTGCCTGTAGGAATTATAGTTATGATTGGTTTTTTGTAGACAGAGACTCTGCTCATTTGCAATGTAGCCAACAATCCTATATGCTGCGCTCGAATCACTTGTCCCTTATTCATAACTTTTTTACCTTTTTTGATATCAGATCCAGCCATATATACAAAACTTCCTCTAGTTAACGACTTTGTAATTTTTATGTTAATATTATTATCCACAATCACCACATCTTCAATTGGAATCACAGTATCCGATCCAGAAGGAATGTTAGCTCCTGTATGAATTCTATGAGCTTCTCCTTTCTTGTGATAAAGATGTTTGAAGGATTTTCCCAAGACAGATTCATAATTTGAAACTTTTAGAAAGATAGGAGTATCTGAAGAAGCGTTAGCAACATCCACAGATCTAATGGCAAAACCATCCATATGAGAGGTATTATAACTCGGCACGTTTCTGGTGGATACAATATCACGTTCTAATACCCTTCCAAACGCCTCATATACGGAAATAAGTTCTGTTTTCTTAGATATCTTTATATTTTTGCAAAGAATCTTAATGGATTTATCTACAGAAATATATGAATCAGAATTATTAGACATAGTTGTTGTTTTATGAAAATAAGGAGTATTAAGTCTGCTCGTCTAATTGAAAATGAAAGGTAGATGCCTTGACAAAAAAAGGAATTACGCTATCAACCACCTTCTCTAATGAGATTGCCGTCAACCCACTCCTCCTTATTATTTTGTAATAGTTCCTTTTTCCATATTGGAACCTCCTGTTTTATGGCTGCTAAAATAAACTCGCAAGCTTCAAAGGCATCCTTGCTGTGCGGAGTTGAAAGTGCTATTATAATACTAGGGCTACCTAATTTAATACGGCCGATCCTATGTACAATGCGAATTTTTTTTATGTTCCATCTCTCTTTTGCTCTCCCCTCGATATTTTTAATGCGCTCTTCGGTCATTTTTACATATGATTCATAAAACATCTCTTTTACCAAACCATTCTTACCATGATTTCTGACAGAGCCAACAAAAACAACAGTTGCACCAGATTGACCTTTTTTGTCATTTAATGAGTTCATTATTTCGCAAGTATTGATTTCAGATGTAGTAATTCGCTTATTGTTTGAACCAAGGATTCTATTATCATCATCATCTGCTTGAGAATGTTTAACTAGATTCTTTTTTACCTTGGATTTCCCAGATAAATTAAACGAAGTCAAAGTTTAACCACCGGATATTGGAGGTAAGAACGCTACCTCATCTTCATCTCTTAAAATAGTATCTGGATTCAAAAGTTGATAATTTACAGATGTTTTAAAATTCTTAACATTACTTAATTCAGGATGCCTAGTATGAATTATCTTTATCAGATCCCTCAAAGAAACATTGGGAGATAATTCGAATGTTTCTCTTTTTATTTTGGTTGCTTCTCGGATTTGAGCAAAGTAAAGTACTGTGATATGCACCTTTGAAGCCATTTAAGGATCATAAAAAAGTTCTAATATTTAAGATAATAATGACAAAATTGGGAATTAAATCAAGAGCCTATCTATCTCCTTCTCAATTTCCTTTAGAATATAGTCAAGTTCCTTTTTCAAACTATTTAATGCATTAATTGAAAGAGTGTTTATTTCCACATCATTGTAATAA
Organism: Candidatus Nitrosocosmicus sp.; assembly: GCA_031177355.1. Taxonomy (GTDB): domain Archaea; phylum Thermoproteota; class Nitrososphaeria; order Nitrososphaerales; family Nitrososphaeraceae; genus Nitrosocosmicus. The sequence continues at coordinate 26,095 of JAPSGR010000015.1, forward strand.
AACCTTTGCGAGCCAACTGGAGAGTCAGGTAAATCGATTCTAAACATCGGACCTTGTTTGGCAATACTAGAAGATTTTCCTTCGGGTTTGCTTTTCGTCTTGATCCCACTAAAAGAAAGCTTATCATCATTTGTACTATCAGGATTGTTCGAATTGGGAAATATGTTTATCTCTGAGGAGTAAACTGAAATTTTGTTAAAATCAATATCTAACGCTTGCTTTATCTCCGAAATAAGTTTCTGTCGTTGATTATAGTTTTTATTAATTTTCTTATTTATTCTGTTTCTTAAATCCTTCAACAAAATATAAAAAGATGGGAGATTTGTTATAAACTTTTAATATTATAGAAAATGCTGATAGGTACATATTTCTAACGGGCGCTGTTTTGGATTAGATTATTCTTTGTTAAGAAGGACATCATATTGTCATCTTTATTCCCTCTTACATCCGATCTCAAAAAACCATAATAAGGGAGTGAGCTATAACATAAAAAACAATCAGTTAAGATCATCAATTCAAAAACTAGATTCGTCACTTCATACAAAATAGGTGAAAAAAATAAAAGAACCATATACAAATACGCTTGAAACTGGTATATCCGTAGTATATCTTTATACAATTCTAGTAGTCGAATATCAGGGATTCGTTAAAATATTGCCCCCGTTCTTCTCTTCCTTCACATCGTAATATGGCATAGGCTCGTTGCGGATTACATGAGGTGTTGTTGCTTTGAAAATAGCGTTGATAATTTGACCTTCTTTTAGTCTCAAATAATTTTTTGATTCAACTGTGATTTTCGATCTCAAAAGGAAACTTTGAGATGCTAATTGAACATCGATAACACCTATTTTATCTGACACGGAATTTTCCATCTTTACTATCATCAACTTCATGCTGTTTCTTGCACTAGTTTTGATCATATCTAAGGTCAGAATAATATCTTCAGGTTTAATCATAATACCAACCACAGAACCAATTGGAAACTCCCCAAGAATTTCAATTTTATGCTCCCCAGCTAAAAAAGTAGCAAGTCCTTGTTTTGATTCAATTACTCTCCCCTCTAGATAGTTATGATCATTCTGAAATACTTCATACATAGGATTCTCAATATCAGATACATTATTGTTTTTTAATGACAACAGAGTTTTTAGAGTGTCAGACTTTATAATTAGCCCGTCCTTTAGTATCGCTACGGAGTCAGCCAAGGCATACACATCATCTTCAAAATGTGTGACATACAATCCCAAAATTTTTTTTTCCTTAAGTAATCGTCGAAGATCCATCCTTAATTTAATTCGAGTCATGTTGTCAAGGTGAGCTAAAGGTTCATCCATTAGCATTATTTTTGGTTCTAATACAAGCATTCGAGCCAAAGCGACTTTTTGCATTTCACCCCCACTTAACATATCTATAGATTTATCCAAAAGATGAGCTAATTCGAAAGCTTCTACAAGTGATCTAATTTTTAATTCTAAATCTTTCTCGACTCGTTTCTTTAATCCAAATACTATATTTTTGTATACGTTCATGTGAGGAAATAAACTGGGCTTTTGAGTCAGGTAGCCTATTTTTCGAGATTCTATTGGTAATCTGGTAATGTCAATGTCGTCAACATAAATGGAGCCAGTATCAGGCTTAATTAACCCTGTAGTTATATTTAAAAGAGTAGACTTTCCGCTTCCTGTTGCACCAATCAGTACTAAAACTTGGTTATGATCCAAAGTTAGATTGATTGGTCCGAGCTTGAACCCTGGATAGATTTTGGTAACATTAACTATTTTAAGATACAAGGATTAGTCATGCCTCCGGATATTATCAAAATTAAAGACTTGAGACCTACTTAAATTTCTCGTGTCAAACTTTTTGATTAGTGTGGTATATACAACCACCAGTATCATTGATAGTATAATAGACAGGATTATACTGGGAATAGCATAAGATAGTCCCCCTATTGCATTGTCTTCATATATTTGAATTGATAGAGTATGAGGATTATATGCCAGCATTAACGTTGCACCCAACTCTCCAATTGCTCTAACCCATGTCATTACGATACCTATTAAAATACCTTTTTTAGCAAGAGGAAGAGTGATTTGTACAAACACCTGCCAATTTCTCTTCCCAAGAATCCTAGCAATATTCTCCAAAGTCCTGTCAATTGTACCAAACGCAGCCATACTCGTGAGAATCATAAATGGTGAAGCAACATACGTTTGGGCGAGTATGATACCTATAGTAGATTGCGTAAAATCGACCTCAGGAAAAAGGTTACTTATACCGGAGTTGGGATTGAAAACTCCAAGAAGAAGAGCACCGCTAGCCAAAGGTGGAAGTACCAGCGGAATAATAACGATTATGAAGAGTAGTGACTTTCCAGGAAAATCGTACCTAGACAGAAAATAGGCTAAAGGAATACCAAACAATATGACTATCGCTGTTGAAATTGAGGCCGTAACTATGCTTAAAACGAGTGCATCAACTAGTTCAGGTCTTTGTATTGATTTTATTGTATTTTCGATATCAATAAATATAACGATACTCGTAAAAGGATAAACTATATAGAGTAGACCTAAAGCAGATACAAAGTAGATCAACAATTTAAAATTAAACAATTTAAGGAGGTCACCCATAGTTATCTCTTTGATAAAGTTATCTTAATTGATAGCATTTATTATTATCGGCAGAAATAGAACCACGTATTATTAAAAAGTTAATTTAATATTGCAATAGAGAACTAGACGTTATTATATCTGGCGGATTTATTCCAAACACGAATAAACTATTTGTTTTTTTATCCCAATCTTTTCTTGATATAACATCTGCTTTTTGGAACCATAATAGGAAGATTTTAAATAACAGTATTTTAGAACATGCTAGATAATTGATATCAAACGAAAAATGATGGTGACGTTATTTGTAACAAAATGCTTAGCCTTGGATCAGGCTTTTACAAACAGCTTTTTACCAAGTACAATTGAAATACTTATAGCCGCTGCAGAGAACATTAAAGCAGTAAAAAATATTAAGTTAAATGAAAAGGATGATGGAATAGATGTCAATATTCCTTGTATATTAATTAGAGATTGATTTGTTTGCATATACATGGCAGCCAAGGCTGGACCAATTGAGGAGCCGATTATTCGTAACATGGTGCTTATACCCATTGTTACTCCAGTATATTCAATTGGTGTTGACAGGATAGTTACATTTACTGCTCCCACAGATGCTAAAGACAAACCGGTAGATAATACACCCAGACCTATAGAAATGAAGATTTCAGTTGAATGAAGAAAAAGTAAAATTGAAAATCCTGTGGCTGTTAAAACTGTTCCTAAAATAATAGGTTTAATAGATCCCATTTTTGATATAATAAACCCAGATGTAGGACCAAAGATTAACAGGACTATCGCAAACGGCAATTGTATAAGACCTGTGCTGATTGCATTCTCAGCAAATCCTATCGGTTCTGGACTTTGAACCAGAATAGGAATGGTCTGAAAAACCATAAACATGGATAATCCCACAATCATAATAATCATATTTGAAAGTAGTATTGGAGGTTTTAGGAAAATACGAAAGTCAATTAGGGGATTTTTGCATTTCCTCTCCTGAAAGATGAAAAGGAAAAGGGAAAGTGTTCCGAATAGCAAAAATGGTGTAATCTGACTAATAGATGTGTCAGAGTCATGGGAACTTTCTTCAATTACATTTAAAGATTGGTCTTGATCTGAAGGGGTCTGTAAGTATGTCAATGCTAGGAGAAAACAAACAATGGTTATAGACAGTAGTATAGAGCCTTTTATATCCAGTTGAGAATAAAACCTATGATTTTTCTTTGAAGGTAAATTAGAGGCTATGTTAGGTTTTTTATTGGACTCTTTGGTCTCTTCATCAAGACTGCCGGTAAAATTACTAGTCTCTAAAATTTGAACATATCTACGTATCATCCAAAGCAGTAGTATAGCTATAGGTATTATGGTAAAAAAGGTCATCTTCCAACCATATTCATGTATAATTAGGGCTCCTACCGATAGCCCTATAACAGAACCTGCTGCAAACATCGACGTGATAATACCCGTAGTAATGGAAATTTGCTCCCGTGGAAACTGGTCTCTAATAATACTAAACGCGATGGGAAACATCCCTAACCCAATGCCTTGAATCGTTCTGGCAATTATCATACTAAGGAAATCTCCAGCAAAGCCACCCATAATAACACCAGCTGTGTATACGCCCATAATAATAAGCAGAGTCTTCTTCCTTCCGTATATGTCAGATAACTTCCCAGCAATAGGGGTCATAACAGCTCCAGCTATAAGATAAGAAGTTAGAATCCATGATGAAAGTCCATAAGATACCTCAAAATCATTGATAAGAGTAGGAATTGCAGGTATTAGCATAGTTTCTGAATACATAGCCATAGTGGCCAAACAACTAAGAATAATTAGTACTTTCCAGGGCGGGGAAACCTTTATTGGACTTTTGCGACCTAAATCTATTCGTTTCATATTTCAAAAGTCAATCCGGCAAAATCATACGTTTATTGGTACCATAGTATTATTTAGAAGAGTTTCTACTCTCTATACCATTTATAGGACGTTTCGACTCTTCTGCTGAATCCTGTTTTATTCTGGTTTCTCCAGAGTAATTGAGATAAAAAGAGTCTTGCAGATTAATCCACATTTTTTCTAACGTATTTCTTGTAACTAATAATTCATTCTCTGATAAGTTGTTCAAACAAATTCTTTTTATCTGTATCACACACTCTATGGTATCATTCAGGAATCCATGCGCTCTCTCAGTCAGGTATATCCTGTTAATTCTGCGGTCTTTTGTATCAATTTTCCTAATTAAAAACTCTTCTTTTTCTAATTTGTCTATAATAGGTATGAGAGTAGGACTTTCCAGTACTAGTTCGTCAGCTATTTCTTTTTGTGTTAGACCTTGGTTGCTATTAGCTAGGATGATCAACACTTTCCATTGTCCAAAAGTAATCTGGAATTTTCTGCGCAGTTCTTGATCAATTACATTGATCAAGGATTTGCCTATCCTGTTTATTATAAATCCAATACTATTTTGATAATCATATTTAATCATTAGGTATATACTAATAAATAATATCCTAACTAATTGTATTTAAATTATTAGCCTAAATGTATGTGGAGGTTAGGGCTTCTTTTCCCATTATAATGCAAACTTAGGATTTCAACTTGCATTTCCTTCCTTTTCTTTTTCTTGTTTTTTTAAAATAATAATTTTCTTGAGTTTGTCTATACCATATCCTGTTTTTGATGAAATAGCAATTTTATCGATTGAATTCTCCATATAACTCATGATTTCTCGTATCTTTGCAGCGTCAACAACATCTGTCTTAGATAAAATAATAAGAAGCTTTGATTTATCGACTTTAAGTTCCTTTAATACATTCCAGCTGCTTGAATACTTTATACCAATGTCATTGAGTCCCTCCGAAGAATCGATTAAAAATAAGATCAAATCAGCTTCAAGAGATTCTTCCAATGTAGACTTGAATGCCTCTATCATATAGTGTGGAAGTCTACTAATAAAACCTACTGTATCAACCATTAAAATATTCTTTGCATTCTCGTCGTCTTTTGAAAATTCTGATGTATTCAAAGATCTAGTTGTTGTTGAGAGAGTTGTAAAAAGACTTGCAGAAGTTTCCTTACTCTCTTTAGAAAGAATATTAAATAAAGTGGTCTTTCCCGAACTGGTATAGCCAACCAAAGAAACAATAAACATTCCCTTTCGTAGTCTTTGTTTTCGATATTCTTGTCTTTTTAGGTGAGCGTCATACAGTTTTTCCTTGATAAAAGACATTTGACGTTTCAAGTCACGAAACTGTACATCAACTATATACTCACCCATTCCCCCTTTTCCTGCCCGCTCACTACTCTTGCTCATTAATTTAGCCTTTTCCCGGATTTGAGGCATCTTATACTGCACTTCCGCTAACTGGATTTGGAGTTTTGCTTCATTTGTAGTTGCCTTTGAGTAGAACAGATCGAGAATTAGTCTTTCTCTATCTATTACAGGAGTATTTAAAAGACTCTCCAAATTGAATATTTGTCTAGCACTAAGATGTTCATCAACAATTATTTTTTCTATATCTGATGATTGGGAAACAAATTGCTTTATCTCTTCAGCCTTACCCGCTCCCATTCCATACTTTGTTCGGTTTAAATATTTTTGAGTAAAAATCTTAGATACTTTATAGTTTGGTAGCGATTCAATCAAACTTTTAGCTTCTTCTATAGCAAAGTTCTCTGGATAAGTGACTAAAATTACATTATGTTGATACAAATTAATAATGTAACTATGAGCGTTTATTCATATTAACATTGCAGTATCGTATGAAAACTGCACATGATGTAGTATATAGCAAATAAGATACCTGTACACTTAAAAATAGCTATATATAATATGAAATAAAATATGTTTCTGCATTAATATATTAAGGGGTTAAATAAAGATCATTTCTTCTTATATGCTTGTAGAAATACATTGAAATGATACTTTAGTCACTTTAAAATGAAAGAAATAGGTATGGATAGACTTCTATCTAGTTATTCTACAGTTTTAAAAAATGGAGTTGTAGCTTAACTCAAAGGAATTTTAAACTCCTATCTCGGAAGCGAGCTTCATCATTTTCTTTCCTTCTTTTGTCAACTTGTTATAGGTTCTATTTTTGACAGTACTTCTTTCCACTAATCCCTTGTCAGCTGCTTTGAGTAGTAACTTGTGTCCATATCCATATGCGCCAAGTTTTTTCAACAAATCCCTTGTAGAATACTCTTTATCTCCGATAGACTTTATTAGCTTGATCAAAGCTCGTTCTTCTATCATGATTTTTATTAAATTTGCATCTCGCATATAGATTAGAACAAGGATTGGGTATTTATTAGTTACCTTTTTTGGCAACAAATACGAAAATATGACATAAAACTGGGATAAATAATTACCGGAAAGAATTAGATGTTAATAGTCAATTTACAAAGAGTCAGAACAATTCTATTGATAAGAGAGAACAAACCAAATGTCGAACCAAAATCAGAAGTTGTCTCTCGACTAATGAACAAACAGCTAACCTTGTTCCTGAAAGATATTATAGAAATAACAGTAAGACAAGATTGATAGTCTGTTCATCAAATTAAAAATCGCAAGTATATTATCATATGTTTCTAAAAAGAATAATTAAAACCACTTTATACGTAGTAAGTACGTCTAAAAATTGTAGTCATCTAGGCAGGTTAATAGGTAGTAGCACCTAATATTATCTCATCTAATGGTAATCGGTATTTCAGCTCCAACCGTTCAACTAGAAAGAATCCTACATATATTGGAAATTTCAGTTGGATCCTTTACATCAGTTGTGAGTTCCTTAGCTAAGAAAACAATCAGAATCTTTTTAGGCAACAGATAGAGCATGTTATATGTAATTCAAAGCTATTGATATGAGAATAATCATTTTTAATGCCAACAGATCTACCAGTAATCAATCCAACCAATGTGGTTAGAGGGATACTAACTGGTCAATGATGTAAATCTAGCATGCTACCACTCGTGCATCTAACATAGACTAACAGCATCAGTAACTGAAGGAGTTATTCTTCAAGACTCATAAATAAATATAAAGTATGATCTAAGTAGTTACTAAAGATTGACTTTTAATGTAAAAATTGATTCTATTGGATAAGAATCAAATATTTCCATGTTGTCTGTTCTATTTGTAACTTTTAAAATGAAACATAAAAATCATGTTAACATTATTAGATTATTATAAATTCACTTTATAAACTCTGATAAGATATTCTATATCGCCTTATCCTTATTCTTATCCTTATCCTTGTATCGCAGGATCATTTTTTACTCACAAATCTTCTTTTGTACTTTTTCTAACTGAAATTCATACAACCTCATGGGCAACTTCCACAAAGAGTCTTTTGATTCCTTGCTTCCTCGATATGTTATCTATCTTCTTTGACAGTGTTACTAAGAGATTTTTTGGATATATACCGAATATGTTAGCAAAACTTTAAATTCTTTTGTCTAACCACTTCTCAAATGTATACTTAAATTATCTTTGTTTCGTTACTTAATTGTCAAGGTCCAGCAATATGAAAGTCGATGGATCGTCTTGATCAAAGTGAACGCCTTTGTTAACACGAATAGGTTTGTTATTTGCGTATTTACTGTTAATAATTACAAGTATAACAATGTCGTGTGATCATACAATCCCTTGATATTTATGGTAATGCTTTTTTATAATGAACATTCTACAGATAATTGGATTCCTAAAAAACGTCTGGCATATATGATATCAAAAAGTGATCCCGATTATCACCAGTCTTCAGTAATAAATTTCCTCTCTCTGGTTGAAAATAACATTCAGATGTTTTTGAAAATTTTAACAAAAAAAAGAAAATCATTGAAACCTAGAAGTAAAAGGAGAACTAATTTATCTCAAGTTCTTTAATCTTGTCTTCTACACCTTGAACTTCTTTCTTGAGATCTTGATGATATTCTCTAAGTAATTGTATTTTTTCTTCTTTTGTGAGGAAATTCCTTGATGTGTAGCTCAGACCACAGCAACTGTAACCCATTATTTCACCTCCCTATCCTTCTCATCGGACATACGATATTAAATACTTAAGGCGTATTTATATATATCGCATATCCAATATTATTATACATGACTAAAGAAGATGCAAGGGATTGTTGTGATATGAGAGGAATGTTAGGCTTTCTTATTCTTTTCTTATTATCCAAGAAACCAATGCATGGACAAGAGTTAGCTGGAGAAATAGCTAATAGAAAGGGAGAAAAAAAGCCAAGTCCTGGGACTATATATCCAGCTCTTAAAAGTTTGAGAGAATCAGGATTCATAGTAGAAGAAAGAGATGGTAAAACAATTGTATACAGTTTAACAGAGAGGGGCGAAAACGCATTAAAATTGGCAAAGAGAAAATTTGTAAAGACATTTTTTGGAGTATTCCAGGATTAATTCACAATCAAAGCAAACAAAGTTGTAAAGGTCTTTTCTTTGGCCAATTGATAATTGAAATGTTCTGAAAGTTTGGCGGGATTTGTTTTAAGGCTATTGTTTAAACCTGACTTCATGTTCACTTCAAAAATCGTGATCTTTGATCAGGTTAACAATTGATTAAAAATCACAACTTATTGCAATAACACTTAAGGTTCTAATCAAAAATATTAGAATAGCAGCAGATACTCACATAAGCCAATATTTCCTTAAATTATGAGAGGTTTATGAACCATTGATACAAATTATCTATAAAACTAAATAACAATTATACAAAAACTTTAGTCAATTGATATGTTTAATACATTGTATATTTCTACAAAAGCATGGATTATGATCAGGTCTGTAAAAGCATATTAGCAATAGATCCAAAGGTCCGCTTTGCAGGTATTTGTGATGAGACCGGTGAAACTAAATATGGCGGTATGAGGGAGGGATTGACAAGTTTGCTTTCACCTCAAGAATCACAAAAATCTAATCTTCAAGCAGTAGGACGATGGGGATTGAGAAAATCCCTTACAAGCAAAACAGGAAAGGGTGTTTATGCAATAACAGAGTATGAAAAGCTAAAACGGATCACTATCCCATTAGATGATGATCATCTTTTAGTAATAACCACAGAAGTGGATGCCGATCATGGTAACATTATTGGCAAGGCGCTTGGATTAATTAAGCAGTAATACTATACATAATTTCTTTTATAGTTAGTTGTAAGGCATAGGAGGTCAAAATTATTATAATCGTGAGATACGAGTATTTGATATAAAATAATATTAAAATGGACATCGAGTAAGTTCTATATACCGAAAACCCTCCTATTCTCAAAAACTCATATTTAGTATTCACGTGATATTAGGTCTATAAATCTAAAGTGATCGGTTAGTTGATTGGCATTCTTTTTGTAAAAGCACTGGATATTATTTTGAAGTATATAACCAAACTCTATAAAAGAACCGACTATTTTATCAATCTGTATTACTCCAAAGTAAAAGAGGTCAGAGAGTGAGAAATAATAGATTAGATCTCTTCTGTGGCTCTAAACTAATGATATCGAGTCTATAGCTATAGCAACTTCTCAGTTGTAATGATAATATCAAGTGAGGTTTCCGAATGAGGTCATTTTATAAACCTTTTTAAGCTGTAAATACCGAATTTTAATCTTTGAGTGAAGGAAATAACGTTTCTGGTGATGAGGGCAGGAGATATAATGTAGATGATGAAGATAGAAGAGTTCTTGAAGATATAATATACAACAAAAGTAATTCCTCTTCTAACGAAACAGAAATTTTTGATTTAAAAACGCTAGTTCATTTAAGGCAAGACAGATTATGGGGAGCCATTAAGGAAAGATATCGGTATAATACATCAATTAAGAGGGGACAAAATTATCTTATAAAACATGTCGATACCAAAGTATCATTAGTGGTTATGTATGCGGATTTAGTTGGATCTACCAAGATGAGTATGACTTTACCGGTAGAAAAACTTGTAACAGTTATAAGAGCATTTTCTCATGAATTATCATCAGTTATCGAAAACCTTAATGGATATGTCCTAAAGTATGCGGGCGACGCAGTTATTTCATTTTTTCCATCAGGATTTAATAAGTATCTAACCTGTGACAATGCATATCGTTGTGCCAAATCAATGATAAGCATAATCAAAGATGGTATCAATCCCATACTAAGTAAGCACGGCTTTCCCGATTTAGCGATAAAGATTGGAATAGACGAAGGGGAGAATATAGTTTTTCAATACGGTTATGATAAAAGCTCACAAGTGGATGTTTTGGGATATACTATGAATGTAACATCGAAGATCACATCAATTACGTCACCCAATAGGATATCAGTTGGGGAAAATGTATATAAGCTCTTGCATCCTCAAATTCAATCTAATTTTAGGCGAGTTATATTCGATGGTAATGAGTGGAAGTATAATAATATCAAAACTGGAAATCCTTACCAAGTTTATACTTTAAATTAATTCTTTAAAAATGGTTAAAACATATAAAAGGATTATATTAATTCTATAACTTTCAAATCATCTAGAGTTTTTTTTATTCTATCATAAGTATCTGGTAACAATATAATGAAGTTCGAATCAATCCATCAATATATATGATAAGTAGTTAAGAAGGCCGAATGCATTTATAATAATATTGTAAAAAATAATAATGATATGTCAAATTAATATGATAATTTATCCAGTCTCACATAAGATAGGCTAACGCTGTAGGGATGTACGTACTAAATCCATAGCAAATATAATAGAGGGAGTGAATCGAGTTATATAAACAAAGTTTGAAGTAACGCTTACTTTGTCGAAAATTTTTCGGTCAACTTAAATTTAGTTGAACGTCCTTACCGGAATACAAAATTACCAAATAAGACAAAATTAACTAAATAGAATAAGGAATGAAATATCGAATTATTAGTAACAGAGAGAATCAAATAATATCGATAAATTCATTTATAGAATTTTGAAGGGTTATAAGAATAGAAAAGTATATAATAATTTTAATTGATGTTAGGTACAGTGTTTTTTATACAATAAATTAGTATTTTGATAAAGGAAAACAAACTAACTTGCTATTTTGGTAATTTAATGACTAAAACAACAATTCAATATATATAATTTTTATTTTTATAAAAGCCGAGTAAAGTAATTAAAGGAAGCGTGATAGGAGAAGGGGGGAGAATAGTTAATTGGCAGTTATTCGCGTTGGCTCGTGAGGTCTGAAATAATGCCACATACTTCCAAATATTGCTCCTAAAACCAAGTAAAAAATAACTGTGGTAGTAAACGTTAACCCCCTAAACATATTAACTAAATCCATTGGAATATTTATAATATCAGGGTTAGACGGAAAAACATGGTAAATAAATACCACCAGTACCACGAATAAGATTGGGATTGAAAACTTGACATAATTAATCATTCTAAACTTGTATAATATAACACTCAGACTCAAAACGATTAATCCTGAGGCTAATTGGTAACATGTATACAAACTTTGTCTTAAACCGATGGTATCTGGATCTCCTACTGCAGGAGGATTGGCAGGATATTTAAGGAATGGAACGACATATAGTGACAAACACATTAGAGCTGCCAACATCATAGCCTTCTTTCTATCATCAGAAGAAGGAAGGTATTTTCTTGTAACTACATAAACTATTCCCATAATAGCACCATATGTTAAACCAATAATCGCTCCTGCTGTAAAAGTACCTCCTTTTTGCCAAATTCTATAATTACTCAATTCTTCATAGTCAACCGCGTCTCCAGAAGCTAAACTATTTTCAACCTCAATACTAATAGCTTGATCAATAACTGGCTCTGCAACAAGATAATTCAACCCGGCCAGAATCAAGCCGGCTATTATACCTGATATAAGTGAAACAAAAAGAAATGCTAGTGAATTCATAAAACAAAGGCCTGCATTAAACTAAAAATAGAAATAAAAAAAAGTTAATGGCATGGAAAGCCTGCGGCATGTCTTATATCATGGGTAAATTCATGAAGCCACATCGAACCGTAAGATTCATTTCCTTGTACCAAACTGAATAATTGACCTTGATCATAACCAACTAAAAAAATACCCAAAACCGCAATAATAGCTAAAAGTACAATCGCCAAATTAGGAGCCTGATCCTTTTGTATTGTCCTCAGATCATGTTGAATACTCATATGCAATTTTTACTCTCTCTGAAGTATATAAAGCATTGTATTGTTTATCCAATGAGCGCGTCTTGCAAAAAGAATTCAATATATAAACAATAACTAACAAGCAGATTTTATCGTGGATAAGAACATTTTTAATAAAAGATTGTAAATTTAAAACTGACAGCTCATTAGAATCGATTATTTTTCTTGGATAATTTATCCAACAATAAACAAATAGATAAATCAGCACTAATATAAATGATTAATCAATGCTTTCAAATTCTAAACTATTGACGATTTAATTTGTCAAAGTCTTGTAGATTAATAAAATAAAAAAATATAATTCATGAACTTAACTGACACATTATTTTATTTTACAATAGAATTGTTGCAAAATAATGCTCTACTTAAAATTACTTATAGTTGATGATATTTTCACCATAGTGAGCAAAACTCAAAATGGTAACTTAATCGATTTAATTTGGTTTCTTTTAATCATGGTCACAAAAAGATAACATTAAATTTATAGTATAGGTAATACTACATGTGCACCTAGTAATTAATACTCTGAATTCTGTTTCTAGTAGGTATGCACCAAGTAGAATTCTTTCGTTTAATTCTGCCCATGTTTTTAAAACTTTACAACTAATAGATAGGCATGGATACGTAAGCAGAATTCTTTTAATCAAAGAACTCGGGTTAGGAGAGGGATCGATTAAGACGTTAATTAAGCATTTGAAGATGGGAAAAATGGTTACTACTACAAACAAGGGTACAGTAATGTCCCAAAAAGGAAGAAAAATTTTTGAGGAGATGTCGAGATATATTTGTGCAGAAACTGTAGTTCCCAAAAGTACCATTTCAATTTCTGAGTATAACTATGCCATTCTATTAAGGAGTCTAAAGGTAGCAGTAAAACATGGCGTGGAACAGAGAGACGCAGCAATTAAGATTGGAGCCAAAGGAGCTACTACTCTCGTTTATAGTGAAGGAAAATTCTTGATTCCTGAATCCAAATTTAATGCTTTGAGAGGAGAAAAAGAAATCGAAAAGATCTTGAAAAATAATTTGAATCCAATCGACAATGATGTAATTGTAATTGGAAGTGATAGTTTAAGTTACATTACAGCAGAACTTGCAGCCAAAGCAGCTGCACTACACACTTTAGAAAATCATAAACATCATAAAAGTATCGAAATGGTCACCAACTAAATTTAGTGCAAATTCTGCCATTCACTTTCAAAGAGTTAAAAATACGACCTGACCATTTGTCTCTTCAAAATTTTATTGGACAATATCGAGAAACTTTTATCTATGTCAATTTCTTTTGATAAGAGTACTCAAATCCTGATTGTATGATCACATGACAAAAATATAATCTAATAGTATAAAAAGCTAATTGAGAGTATTATTTTATGTTACCTATACGGATGAAACATTTAAGACAACTATTAATTTGCCAGTATTAAGGTATCATTTTTCCCATATTTTGAAAAAAGTGTTTCATATCTTGAAAGACTTTCTTCTTCTATCACGTTTTGGGCCGTATACATCTTTAAAAAATTTATCCGCAAAATCAATTCATCGTTAAAGTTGAATATTCTAATACTATAACTTTTTCTACCATTTTCCTTTTCTTCGATGATAAACTTAGCTTCCTTTGTCTCTTTGTAATTGATATGAATATGCCACTGAGCATGTTCGTTACCTATAATGGCCCATTGTTCGCAGATACTAAATGGTGTGTTTTTATCTACCCTAAATTCGGCTATAGCGCCGTGGTTTCTTACAGATAACATGATATCGTCAAGTAAAAGTATATCGTTTATCAGGGCTTCAAATGAAGGCGATCTAAAATCACTCACTCTTTTTCTTAAGAAATATGAATAAATAAGTTTAACAGACGATATGCATTAGTCATTCTTTTTCA
>JAPSGR010000016.1:0-28193 GCA_031177355.1 Candidatus Nitrosocosmicus sp.
CAGATGAACTTGGTTGGTTTACTGGGACCATAGAATCGGATGCTTGAGGTGGAAAAGTTATGTCTACCTGTCCTAAGGGATCTGTCAGTGTGTTTTGAATCTGAGTGAATAAGTTATTCATGTCCAAATTCATGTTGCCGTCTTCATAACTACTAGATTGAGTCGAATAACTGTTAGGTTGAGCGGATGAATGTTGTTTAAAGTTCAAGTCATCAAGAGGATTAGTCAAAACATTTTGGATATTTCCAAAAAGCCCTTTCAAGTCGAAACTCAAATCTCTATCAGATTGGGCAGCTACAGGATTAATAATCATTCCCTGAAGTAGTGGCGTGGTTATAATCGATACTAATAATACTAATAGCACATTTAATGTTAAGATCCTTACCATTCAACAAGTAATAGCTTAATACAATAAAGGAGTTTGATAACTCACTACTTTAATAAAAGTACAATATTATGTACAGTAAAATTTACACAAGCCAAAAAAATAAGAATTGCAACTGACTATTAAAGGGTTAGAATACTAGCCAAATCTATTATGAAATTGGCCTATGAGCAGAAATCCAAAATGAATACAAGATTCTTATTCAGAGTTTTTCATAGTAAAACCATCAAAGAAAAATATGATATTTAATTATCCTGTACTAGATTAACTACAATGCATTATATGACAATTCGTTTGTTTGTTACAGTCCACGACATGCCCAATACACAGTGAATAATTATCAAAGACATCATTCAAGTAAGAGTTTGTTGCAAAATATGAATACTCACACTACTATGTGATTACGACACCTACTATCAGTCTTTATATTTTGCTTATGGCGGGTGCAGAAAAGCCATTTTTTATTGCTTATGTGAATTAGACTGAAATATCTGATTCATAACTTTATTGTAAGAAGCAATAAATTCTTTAGCGTATTGATTGGCGTGCTTTTCGGACCCTTTATGAACACCAGCAACTGTTCTCAAATGGTGATAGAACTCATGTATGATGATAAATGGATTATACAACACATCTGAATTAATACAATAAATTCTACTCTCCTTTTGAACGTATACTGCATAGACAGTCCTCCTCTTCCCTTTCACGGTACCAACAACAATCTCAGGTGCCTTAATTCCATAGAATTTACTTATCGTCAGTAATGCCTCTTCTGTTCTTTTGTCTAATATCATTTGGACAATGCTGGTCCTATATAGATCATTTAGCTCGTTTTTAACCGTAAAATATAGTGAGTGTCTGATACAATATAAACTCCACGAATTCATTACAATTGTATGAAAGAACTTTTTTAATTTACACCATTACAATGCATGCAGTACGATTATTTGGAATCAATACAGTAGTTATAATACTAACTAAAAATATCAAGTTTCGGTCTTATGCTATTAAATGGATATAAACAATAGGTTCCATTTTATTGGATTCCGGTCTTTAGTTGATGTATTTTTATGCTTTAAGAAGCGGTTATATTCTGGTAAAAAATATTACTAGACGAAGTACAGTTAGTAGTAAGCATTAATTAAATTAAATTTCTTATATTCTATGCTATATCACATATTTGACTATCTAGAATAAGAGCTAATCCAACCCAATTTTTTAAAATAATAAATCATAACAAACGCACCTAACGCAGAAATGGAACAAACCACAGTCAGGGGGATATAATCAATAATCTTCTCACCTGGGTTGATGCTTCCAGGAATTACAATATTCATTCCATAGAAAGTGCCAGCAACGGTAATAGGGATTGAGAGAGTAAATAAGATCGTAAGGAAACTTAGGATCTTGTTAGTCTTTTCAGAATTTAACATGTTATCAGTATCTTTGTAGATTTCAATAGTTTCTTTTGACTCATCGAGTGCTTCTAATACCTTCGAAATGTGATCATTAATATCGTCAAAATAATCAATTAAGTCTTCTCCTTCTACCCCCTCAGAAAATCTTTTTACATCCCTAGAAGTGATTTCCAACATAATTCTTTTAAGGGGTAAAACAATTCTCCTTAATGTTGTAATTTCTCTTCTTAAAATAGATAAATCTCTAGCATTTGCAACTTTGTCATCGAATACTTCGTCCTCTATTTCGTCCAATTTCCCAATTATTTTCATAAGTATATGTAACATGTTATCCACCAAGTTATCAAGAATTGAATGTAGTAGATATCCGGGGGATCCGCCCATTAGATTATCTCGAACTTGACTATTCCCTTGTTTACATTTCCTAAATAATACCGTAAGCGGTATAAGATCACCCTGACTAATCGAGATTAGATAATCCTTTCCGATAAAGAATGACAATTGGGAAAAACCAGAGGATTTTTGTTCCTTATTTGAAGTTGGAAATTGAAGTATTACGAAAATATGATCATCATACCTATCTATCTTAGGCAATTGATTTTTAGATAAACAATCTTCCAAGTTTAACTCATGAACAGGGAATTTCTTAGATATAACCTCTAACTTTTCTCGAGTGGGTTTCTCCAATGAGACCCACAATAAGTTTCGATTGTGAATTGTTTCCAATCCATTAATGTATTTAGGAAAGTCCACTCCAAACCTAATAACAAGAGCTTATTTAGTATTTAACTAATTAGAATAAATTTATAATTTTTATTGGGTTGGAAAAGGTAATACTAAGATCATACAATTATTCATCTTTAATCGCTCTATCTTCCAAGGTAAATACAGTTATTCTTATGCAATATATTTGATTCATTATTTATCGAAGATTTTATCGGATCTTTGAGCCCAGATATAACCAATCTTAACAATTTCTTTTTTCGGAGGCAGTCAAACAAATAATCAATTTCAGTATGATCAATCAAACATAATATAGATTTATTTGATACTTGAGTCCAAATTATTTCGCATTGAGATTAGAACATTATTGATTTAATATTCGTCTCCGATCAATCATAAAAGGTCGAGATAAGCGCGTGTTTGCCAAACTCCCTACCTACAATAGTTAATATTTTCTATGCATTTTAGACTTTGGGTTCCAAATATAAGAGAATTTCCAAAGTGATTGTCCAATTTAAGAGGATCTAGCCAAATACTAATAGTATTTTCACCTAATAAGGTAATGGTTGTTGGTACATTTACCATAGGACCATTTCCCATTGTCACGGTGGAAGTTCCATTAAGAATTGTAGAGTCATTTCCAGCGTCATTATCGACGATTAACCTTAAATTGGTATCATAAATCTCGTGTGAATGAGGTGAACTTCCATTAGTTAACGTCATATAAAAGGATGCATTAAACAATGGAAAAGTAGTAGATAAGTTCTCAATCTTATAAACACCTCCTACTATCCATTTGGCATCATTACTCAAAGAATCATTTTGTAAGCTAGCTATTCCGCCCCTGATAAGATCATTTGCTGAATTATTGACTAACTGGATTTGTGATTGCATTTCTGCAGTAGATGGAGAAGATGAACTTGTATTGTTGTCAATATTATCGATTGTATCAGTAATTGACTGTTGGACTTGCCTATTTATTGATGCTTGTAAATCTTGCTGACTTTCCTGAATAGAATCCCCTAACACGGTAGTCGCAATTACAAAAGGAAAAAAAGTACAAAACGAGGCCATACTAATCACTAGGCCAGTTATCATTATTGTTATAGCGAAGAATAGAACAAAATATTTGGTCATGCAAAAGATTTATCATGCTTCCTAATAAGATTTTACGGATAAATGTGATGGAAAAAGATAGCTCTCTAAAAATAGAATCTAATTCCATATCACACTCGACAAACCTAATTAAATTATATTTTTTGGATTACACGATACTCTCTGCCATACTTTGTATAATTTCAGAATTTGAGTATTGCAAATCTATGGATAAGTTTAAGGCTTGAACTAATACAAGCAGATGAGTAACAATATTGGACAAGTACTAAAAAAGATTGATTGGCAATCCACTACGGACTGATAGGATAATTGCATACAGTCTTTATAAATATATATTTCATCTCTTTCAATGGGTATTGTATATGATTACTATTAGTAGTATCATTGTTTAAAATGTCTCGATTACTATCCTAATTATTTTTAAGCTATTCACGTGTCCGTGGTTTTGTCATTAACAATAACGAGTAATTACCTCAGAATTATTTATACTACCTACTCTACCTGAAATTCCGTTAAGTATTTGAGCAATTGCGTCTGCAGGATCAAGTCCCAAAAATGCACCTACATTTGAAAAAAGTTGGTTTGATCCCAATTATTATTGTTCCCTTTTGTAGTATCCATTATTACAGGAAATGGAATTAAAATATTTTGGTTTACTGGTGAATCCGATGATTATCAAATAATTATCAACATATATCACAACTCATATTTTATACACGATAAAGATTTAGAGCCCATGTCCTCTAAAAGAGTAAAGAGTGTATAAACAAGTAAATCACTCCACTAGCCTAACTACTACTGAAAAAATTTCCAAATTAGCCTAATTCGATAACTCAAAATTGATTTCATTTTGATTAATAATCCATCAGTATCATAACATCAAGTAGAAATGGTCTATAGAACATTTATCTTTATTTAATACAGCATGTTAAAGATAACCAAATATGAATAACACCATTGCAGCAGCCATCGAAACACCCCACACAGGTTTGTTCCAATCAAAAATTTTTTGACCATCCAAAACACCTATTGGAATTAAATTAAACATAGCTATCCAACCGTTAAATGATGCTCCAATAGCAAAAAAGTATGCAGAGGAATTGACGAAAATGTAAGATAGAAACAGAAATGAAAATCCCATAACCAAATTCGTAACAGGACCAATCAGGGCTACGCGACCAAATTTCTGTCTATCACCTAAATGGACCATTACTGCTCCAGGAGCAATAAACTTGAAAGGCATTATTGGTAATGCGGAAATAGCAGTTATAATCAATCCATACATTTCTGCTCTAAATTCAGCCCAACTGCCATAATATTGTGCAAGAAACTTGTGAGCCAACTCGTGAACTAAAAACGAACTAATGAAAATTGCCAAGAAATGCCAAGAAAATGTCCTATATTGATTTAAAGATAGCCCAACACAGGTTACTAACACTGTTGCGATACTCAAGTGAAGTAACTCAGTTCGTGAACTTTTTATTCCAAATATCCTGCGTAAAATATTCATCGGCGAGGGATTAAAATTAGAAACATAATGATTTGCAAATTTTGCATCATGGTTTTTCTTATTATAAACTTCAAGGAAGGCACACGTATGTATTATTGGATTTCGATGATCACTGCAAAAGTATTCTTTGCAATAGTTACATTTAAATGGTAAGTTATCTACTATATCACAATAATAACATCTAATAGGATTATCTTCTTGATTATTCATGTGACTTATCGCTAGAGAAAAGTTTTACAATTGTTAATTCTATTTTTGTGTATGCAGTTACATAAAGAAATCGGATATTAGCAGTAATTAATTTCATACCTAGAAAATCAATTCGTTGAAAACTTAATTCGTTCACATAAATATAGATCATCCCCATGTATTTAATTATTAAAGTTATTAGATCAGGTAAATAGACCAACTTAAAAAATATTGGAATTATACCGAAGGAACACCCAAGAGTAATGTATCTAGATAAATCACCAAAAAAAATCTTGAAAATTTCGCTTTCTAAGAATCTTTGTTTCTAAATCTCCCAAGAAATCCATACCAGCATTAAGGCATTGTTAAAATCGCAAACCTATACTCTATAGTATGATGGAAATAGAATCAAGAAACAGTTGGTTTTGGTTTTATAGTAGTAGAATTTTCTGTGGTTGTGATTTGGTTTGAGTTTGTGTTTTTTGACTCTGTTTCGTTTATTACTGTCATAGGCAGATCTGTTGTTGGAGATTGTGCTTGTAAAGAAGGGTTTAAAAATAAACTCAAAAATCCACATACACTTAATATGATTGTTATCAATATTAGGCTAAATTTGAGCATTGCTATGATTCATAATGTATCCAAGTATAAAACAATTATATTTTACTGAACAAAGTTGACAAAAGAATTTAGATTAAAATCGAGTAATTAAATAATATTAATTCGCGACTGACTCCTTGGAATTATGTGAATTAACCTAAGATATTGATTAAAAAATATATAATCAATTGCATTGGAAGTGAACATTCTTTTTGATCGGAGTGAAAGTAGGAATAGTATTCTAACATCAAGAATATAGATTATTCTTTATTTTTTATAATTATTCAGTGATTTCCACAAGTACCATGCCGCAATACTTCTATATGGTCTCCAATGTGACGAGATTTTCATAATAAATTCATTTGTAGGAATATCAGGTAATTCGTACATGCGTTGTATGGCCCTTTTGATGCCCAAATCACTATCAGGAAATACGTCTTCGCGGCTCAAACAAAAAATTAAGAACATTTCAGCAGTCCATCGCCCAATGCCCTTTACTTTAGAAAGTTGAGATATCACCTCCTCATCTTCTAGTTGAGATATGTTTTCCAAGTTTATCTCACCTGAAAGTACTTTTGATGATAGATCCATTATGTATTCAATTTTCCTATTTGATAATCCAACCTTGGAGCGCAGAATTTTGGGATCAGTTGCCAAAATTTTCTTGGGCGTTGGAAAAGAATTATCATAATAAACCATAAATCTTTGATAAATTGCATTTGCAGCTTTTCCAGATAATTGTTGATAAATGATTGATCTTATCAAGGATTCAAAAGAATCTTTATGTCTTTCTATTGAATAACTGCCCACTGAATTTATGATTTGGCCTATTCTAACATCTCGTTTTGACAAAAGTTCTAATGGACTGTCTCCGATCATAACCCAAGATTATAATTATAGATCAGATTGTTAAACCTTTTTTTTATAAGGATTTTTATTTTATACAAATTTGAGTCGCGTGTCTATCGTTAATTAGCTGGCATGAAATGTTATCTGTGAATTGGTAATTCAAAATGCCCTTTTTTCCAGTTGCTTGAAATAAAATTATAAAACTACGATTGAAATCAGTTATCATTAAAAGTATCATGAAAGTAAACACATCCTTAAATCCATTATTATGACCGAATCTGCTACAGCAAAGTTTTTTTGATTACTCTTTTTCACCTTTTACAACTATTGAAAAAGCGAAGACTTCACATACTCATTTACAACTGGACCTTTGTATTGACTGCGAATCCTACTATAAAATAGTCCTAGACTATGCTATCGATATATATAAAAAATTTAACACCTCTTTTCTACCTAATCTCTTCCTGAACTTTGCATTATTATGGTTGATTCGAAAACCATTAATGGCGATTTTTATTGATTCTTATGGCCTTATAGAAATTGGCTTACCACAATAGATTATTCAAAAATCACAATATTTAGTAACAAATAATGATTTTAAAATTTATGTATGAGCCATTGTTGGCTGGCTTTTGGAATTCCTAATGAGTTACCTTTTGGAATATTAACTTTGGAAATATTAATACCGTTATCAGAGTTGTTTTTTTCCTAACGTTTGGGAACTGATATTATAATGATGCACGTCCCTAATAACATCAACAAAGGGATTGATTATACAATAATTGTAACAAATACCTCAGCGATCATTAAAGCGCTGATTGCGTATTAAACCGCTTATGATGCGTAAGGAAACGTCATACTATCTATTATCCTTTTTTTACAGGACATAAAAGTAACAGTATTCAAAGTTCATTAGTTCAATAGGCATAAGCCCCGTCTGCGGGTCTACATTGATTACAGAGTTTTGTTTTTTTATTAGAATCCTTCTTAGTTACGACCATAATTTCTACGTCATTTAATCCACATTCATCACATTTTCCGATCATAATTAATCATTAGTAGCCAAAGTTAAAATAGATCGAGAAAAAAATTCGGAGTCTATAATAATAATCCATCTTCGGACAACTAAAGGTTATTTCTATTTGAATTATTTGTTTTTTTCTCGAATGTATATTAGTAAAAGTCTGGCCCATGCCATTTTATCGTTTTGTGATCAAAATAGAGGGTCTTAATTATATCCGGATGATAAGGCATTAGGTAATATATTAAAACAAATTTTAACATTATTGACGCATGACAATTTTGTTTTTAATCAAGGGGACTTTTTTGCTCCCATAACTAAAAGATAGCAACTATGAGTTTGACGAATAGAAATGAAACTAACTTTGATATTCTGATTGTGATATTCATCATTATTAGTAGTATATGAATCCATCATTAGCAGTATTGTCCCATTTTGAAGAACAAATTATAAGAAGTATATAAGCCATACCGTATATCAATTAGCATGGATTCGAAGATCGATTGGAATGATGTAATTAAGAAAGAGGCGAGGGGCAATAGTAATTTAGATCTAGGTGAAATTCAACAGGTTTTAGAAAATAGTATTATAGTTCAAAAAGGATTGATCGATAAGGAAATCTATCAATTCCCAAAATCCCTGGTCAGAAAGTTTGATGGAAAGGTACTTACCATCGAAGTTACAGAAAGTCAATTATTGGACTTCAAAATAGATGATTCTCAACCCGCGACCATGAGAGAACAATATCTTTCCACTTCAGAGATTGATGGGGGAGGAGGAAGTGGAGGAGGGATACAAATAGAACAGAATACAACTGACGAATCACATAATTCGTCCAATTCTCCTTAAAAATAAAAAGTCATCTCATTTTTAAAAACGCCAAGACAAAAAAAAGCACTAACGAATGTAAGACATAAGGCATAGGTTATGTATGAGTTTGATTGCAAGGTTATCAGAATCAAGTCTTAAGTTATTATTCTGGTTTGATTTTAGTAAAACAGCTGTTTGGAAAAATCACATCTAATCTATTGTTGTATATTTTAAACTCATTTCCAATGATTGATGACAGTTAAAAAAAAGACCGATGTTCAGATTTATCCTAACATATTACCTTAATTGCCTCTTGCATAATTTGTTTCATTTTTATTGGTTTTTGCAAAAACTTTTCAATATATTTATTATTAATCAGCTCGCTCTTGATTGCTTCATCCAAATTATATGCAGAAATTAAAATAATTTTTATACCGTTAAGTTCCTTGATTTTTTTTGCTACTGCATCCCCAAACATATCTCCCAGCTTATAGTCCAAGAAAAGCAAATCAATTGGCGAACCTTTTGCTTTTTCTTCCAGGTACTTATTTATACAATCATAGCCTGAGTCTACCTTAATTACATCGTATCTTAATGCTAGTACCTTCGAATAGAGTTCCAAGAGCTCCCTTTCATCTTCACAAATCATCACCACCTTTTTCTTATCAGATGTCTGTGTATCATGAGGCTCCATTGAGATTTAAAATAACTACAACATTATAAATATTTTCCATTTGAAAATGATATTGAATCCGGTAATATTTCTAAACAACTGTTTAAGGTTAGTCTTCGACTAAGTAATTCTTTTTTATAGAGTAGTTGATATAGCATAAGGATGAGTCAAATAACATGGATTTAGGGGCATCCATATCCACAAACAAATGAATTTTATTATGGTAAACTTTTAATTTTAGTTTGTTTAAAGGTTAAACGATACTTTGTATAAGCACAATTGAAATCATTTAAGCATTCACAATCCAATATAAGACTGCTATTATAAATACAGCTACCGATATACCATTTATGATCTTCCACTTTCTTTCCATGTTATTTGATGTAATATTGTTACGATTAAATTATTTTAATATACCTGCATTATCGATCCGTGATACTGATTCTAATAATTTGTCTGTGCAACATATGTTCAAATATGCAACTTTGTAGATCTAGGGTATTTATTAAAATATACAAATTCCCAAATATCAAAATAATGTAATAATAAAAGCATCTATCGTATTAAATAATAGTAGTAGCTGCTCTTCTATTTACAAAGGATTGTTAAGGATATGAATACGGTGGTTAACAATAGCAACTATTTTCCTTTTAGGCCCGCATAATTGCTCAAAGTGCAATGAATGAGTGTCAATAAATATAGTGTCTTCCATTTTTTACTCTACATGTTGCCATGTTTGCTATTAGTTTCCAAGTGAGCAAGACCTTTTCTGTTTAAGGATTTAAGTTATAACAACTGTTAAGTTATCTTTATTTTCTGTGTCTCTAACTATTTTTTTACACGAATGAATCTAAACAAACATAATTTCTCTAATATCTAGGTATATACTGCGAAGGGATTGATGTACATAATATACCCTTTTTTTAGGATTGTTATTTTTCGAATCTTCTTTTGCTTCTATATCAAATATATTTTCTACGACATTCATATCCTGATACCGCTAGAGCCAAAAAAAAATCCGAAGACGAGTCTCACTGCTGAGGTAGTGATATGATAAGCAATTGATATAGTTTATCATGTTATTCATATTTGCCCTGGATAAAACAATGGAAGAATATTGTCAATGTAGATCGATTTGACATCAATAATCATTTAAGATGGTTTGTTAAAAAACTAATATTCTCTTCCCATACTATTTTACCAGGATAAAGTATTTCTCTATTTTCATCTTCTAAAATCAGTAATTTACTGCCTAGAGTTTAGAAACTATATAATAGTAGTAAACTAATATATTTTAGTATAAATGACTTAAACCAAGTAAGTTTCATTATATGGAATTTAAAAAAGTTAAAATTTCTCCCTGAAGAAAAGTAGAGAGCTCAGAAAGGGCCTAATTATTGTTCAAAAATATATTGATGGTATATATTAAATACTAATCTAGATGAGTTCGGAGCATCCAAGCCATTTTTTCATGAATTTCCATTAATCCAATCAGAAAATCGTTTGTACCACTATCATTATAATCCTCATCACATTTTTCAGCACTTTCACGCAAAAATTTTATGGTATTTTCATGATCTTTTAGCAAGTTTGATATCATTTTCAAATCAGAAGGATAATCGCCGGGATTTTCTTTGAGATGGGTAATTTGCAAGAATTCATTCAATGTCGCCACTGTTAGTCCACCCAATTGTCTGGTTCTCTCGGCCACCTCGTCTATTATCTCGTCCAATTTCTCATATTGTTCTTGAAAAAAATCATGACGTTCTTTGAAATCCTTTCCTACTACATTCCAATGATAATTTCGAGTTTTGGTGTAGAGTACATATTCATCGGCTAACACAGTATTCAATATGGCAACCACTTCCTTACGGTTTTCTGCTTCAATACCGATATCCACATTTTCTCTCATTTCATTAAGCTGTTTTTCAAGCATGATAGTGTATTATAATGAATAAAGTTTTTATACATAACAAATTGAGAATAACCACGTAAATTCTATCTGTAATAAGAATTAAATGGAATTTAATTTAGTATAAAAGTGATCATCAGAATTTTAGTAAATTCCTTATGCTAATGTAATAAAAACTGGTTCGTCACAAAGTTAGGCTTATAAGAAAGACGCAATCTTCGAGCTTTAAATATTATAATCCTCATTTAGGTAAGGTACGAAGCAAACATCTCGTTATCTTTTAATTTGGGCATTTGTCCTGGGATAAAAAACCTAAACTAAAAACCTGTATGGAACTGACCACTATGGTTTTTCATTGCGATGAGTTTCATCCAATTCGTATTACTTAGACATTATACAATCGAGGCCACAACAGCCATTATGAAACCGACTTGAATAATAAATACTCCCAAAAGGGAATTTGACTATAAGATTACATCGTGGTTCTAGTCGAACTTTTTAAGACATCTTAACTCCTGGTAGCAAGATTTGAAGAATTTGTAGATCATTTTTTCATTCTCGATTTCGCTTTATTATGTCTGGTCAGGCTATTATTACCTTAACCATCTTTTACCTTAACCATCTTTTACCTTAACCATAACGTGATGTATCGCGATTTTAGATTTCTATGAAGATCGATAGAATTCAATGCTACCTATTCATTGGCAAATATTAAACAATATCAGATAAACATCTTAAATTATTAGCATGTGTAATATAATTAACCTTAGACAACTGTCATCATAAACATTTAATCTGCCCTAAAAACAGACAATAAGCAATGGATCAATAAAGGTTAGGTTTTCTAATCGGTTAATATGCTTTTGATAAACGCAGAGATTAATTATCATGCAGGAGTAGGAGGAGAATATTTATAGAGAGATGAAACGACTTTGGCAGTGTATATATATATTACATATAGCAAGAGAATAAACACACACACATACTTTGATCGTATTACTTATTTTTCTTTTATCCTGTGAGAACAACATAGTGCCTATGCATGCTAGGATCGATCTCCTCCTTCTTTTGTCTACGATAAAACACAAATAATCAAAACTCACTATGAGAATTTATTAGATATTTATCTTCGTCAGGTAGATAAATCAATATCAGGGGAGACAATAATTTACACCGTTTCAGGGTTTGTCGACCACGGTTTATGATAAAGGTGCATAATTATTAAGAGAATAAAACAATCTAACAAACCTAACAAATCAACAAAAATAGTCAAAAATGTTTTTTATCCAAATAGGCTCTGTTTTAATATGGTAGTGGATACTATTCGTACACTAAAATTATTAGGAAATTGGTCTGGGAATAGAATTATACAAAAAAAACGTCCTCTGATTGCAGTTTACAGTTTGACCCATTATTGTAATTATTATTGTCCAATGTGTCCCTTTGGGGATGCAGACAAGGCAAATCAAATCAATTTTGCAAAAAATAATGATCTTAGCACCAATCAGTGGAAGATGATATTTGACAAAACCTCAAAATATTGTATTTGGGCAATAATTGAAGGTGGGGAGCCAACCTCCCGTCCGGATTTTATGGAATTAGTAAAATACCTCTATGATCTTAAAATGCCAGTTACACTTATCTCGAATTGTTCATTATTACACATGCTAGATTTGTCTGAACTTAAGAAATATATTCAATTCCTTACATGCAGTATAGATTCGGTTTATGAGAGTTCATATTGTAAAGTACGTGGGGTTACCCAGGAGACATTTCATAGAGTCAGAAAAAATCTTCAATTGCTAAAAGATCACGGTATTCCTCACTACTTCAACAGTGTTATCACCAAATTTAACACGGAGGAATTTATAGATCAGACATATTTCGATCGAGCTTTAGAAATGGGATCTGATGCCGTTTCCTTAACATTTGTGGAAGACAGATCTGATGTGAACTATTCCCTTCTTCCTGATAGAGATACAATTAACAGGGTTTGTGAGAGTATATTAGATTACTCGAAGAGAAACTCTAAGCCACGTATAATGATACCTGACTTGTACTTTAAACAAATACTAGAAAATGGTCATGTTCTGTTTGACGAATGCGGTGTTTGGAAAAGCATCTTTGTCAATGGAAACGGATCTGTGTTAGTTCCATGCTGGAAATTTAAAGGACCAGAAAATACGTATGATCTTTTATCTCAAAGTATAGATGAAATATGGAGTGCTCCCCAGTGGGACATTGCAAAAACATGTCATGATTGCAAGGTTCTAGGATGTATCTGGTATTCTTCACAGCCAATCACTACATTCGTAAGTAACTACATGAAAGGATTATCACAGTATATTAACCAAAAAAATCCTGAAATAAAAATATGAAAGTACGGAAACATTACAAATACAATTATATTGAAAACTCATTCCTTATCTGACAAATATAAAGATAACCAAAAAATACAGAGAGTAATAATCGTTATTTAAATTGGATAATCTTTACGAAACGTTTTAGATTAGTATATCAAATTCTGATATATTTAATGTCCACATTTGTTTGTAGCAGACTTTTCTTCATTAACTGAGCAACCTTTTGCTATTCTACCACAAATAGCATAGACTGCCCATATCAATACTAACACTGATAATATTCTCAAATGGGTCTGGTAATTTGACAGCAAGGTTGTTGCTATCATACCTGCCGTTCCAAATATAGAGATTATAAGAAATCCGATTGACGAACAACTGGCACACATGCTAGACAACAATGCTAAAAATGAACCCGACACGAATTTCCTATCTAGTTTAACTCGCGAGTATTTGAAAAGAAAGATATTCAATGCAACCAATAACCCTAAAAGAAAGGCGCTAATAGTTGCGAAAATGAATCCTGTGAGCGCATCCGGGGGTATATAAAAATAAATAATTGGAGAAAAATATAGCAGTTCGTCGAATAAATTAAAAAGTATCCAAAAAATGATAAAAACAAAAAAAATAATTCCAACATATATTATTGGATTGGAATCGATCATAATTTTTAATGCTTTTAACCGCGACAAACTTCTTCAACCTACACCTAAATAATGTCAAACCCGAATAAATATGAAATCAATCAAGGAATTATTTAATAGATCCATTTTAATTTTCAATTGCCTTGACGATAGCCTCAAAAATTGGAAAGGGTTTTGGACCCTCTATTTTTTCCAAAGTTGAATCCTTTACGTTCATTATTAAAAATGAAGGAGTTTTGGTAAATCCAAAAGAATGGGCCAAAGCAATATCCCGATCTATAAGTGGTTCATATTTTTTTGTATCAAGACATAATTCAAAAGACGTTAGATTGAAGTCCGTTAATTGAGACGCATATTTTTTCAAGTTATCAATACTTGCCCATCCGGAATCAATAGCCCCTTGATTGGAGTATAATATTTTGTGATAGTCCCAAAATTTCCCCTGTTCATTAGTGCATTGAGCTGCCAATGAAATGGATTTAGATTCAATACCCCTATTTGGGAGATGTTTAAAGATGTAAAGCATCTTTCCGGGTTCGACGTAAGATGTTTTGATTTGATCTTCAGTATTATCTACATATCTTTTACACAAGTAGCATTGAAAATCACTAAAATCGATCAAAACTAATGATGCAGATAAATTTCCAGAAAAAGGAGACCCCAGATGGATCAGCTCAGAGACATTTATTTTAGAGTCAGGTTGCGCATTTACAAGCTGAAAGTGATTTGAGTGAGGTCCTAAATAAAAGTCATCAGATATCATGATTATCAACGCAAGAACGAATATCGAGATTGAAGCATATACGGTAATTGGATTATTTATTTCAAAATCCATTTCTAACATATTATATGATTCGTTCATCTATATATAATACGGCCAAGCCTTCGTGATCAGAATTTAGAATGGCTGACAAGACCAGTTTTAAAATAAAAACTTACTAAATACAAATCAATAGTTCCTTTACTTATAACTCAATCCATAATCAAAATATTTTCCTAGATAATTCATATCCATTTTAATAGCAGCAATCTTCTTGAACTAAAGCGCCATTACTTATAGTAATGACCTAAATGTAGTTCTCTTTCAATTATTTAGCTTATAATAGTAACGTCTTTCATTTATATCGTAATTGTGCTAAATCTATCCAAATTGGTATTCCGGCATACAGAAGAGAAAATAACTATGAAGTACAAATATAGGACACTAATAAAAACTATTTTCAAAGTATTTGTCAGTCTGATCCAGGCTTTATTTATCCTCAATAATTGTAAACATTTATGAGATTTAGAAAGACCATGGTCATCCACTTATTAAGATGATTCCGGGTTTTATGCTGGTTGTTGTAATTTATATTATGAGCAAATCTAAAATATTTCTGCTCGAAACCACCAGAAAGTTCGGCCAAATTTTATATTATTTAAAGCTGTATGGTATTAAAAAACTTGTAACAAAGTTACTATTAGGTAGGCACAAGTGTTAATATATACCAAATAACAATCAATAACTCTTTTCTACTTGTTGTATTATTGGGTCAGGTCATTAGTCTGTTATTGTGCTAAGTTAGTTCTCTGCATGATGTTTACAGAATGCGTTTACACCTAATCCCAATACACTAGCTGCTATTGGGGCTATCAACAGTGCAGAACTTTCGGGCAGTTTTAATTTATCCATTATCAGTTTAACTAAGGAAGCTCCGTTTGAAATGTTGTCGGACTTTACCAACTTATGCATACTTCCTTCAGGACTACAGAGGTCATCGTGTAGAACGTCAGCATAAGCAGCCCATATGGATCTTCCGTCTGGAGTGGTTCTATTGTGCTCAAAGTCTACCTCAAATAATGCAGGCATAACTATATCAACATCAATCCCTTGCTTTCGATAATCTATCAGAATTTCTTCTAGCTTGTAATAGACAGGAACCAAACTACCCCCGGATTTCTTAATTCTTACCGAAACTTGATCAGCAAGTTCCCCTGCTTTTTCAATATCACCTATACCCGTTCAAATCACCTTCTTAAATTCGTTCTATTGCTTGTTTATAAAATTTTAGAACAAATTACTAATGGGTTACGGTGCTGCGATTCACTTCAAATACCCTACGCATCATTAGCGCTCGATAGAACAAAGCAATTCAGAGAGTCTAAATGGTTTTGTAAAAACATCATTATCATCTACCATTGCACTTTTGATTAGTTCGTATGGCAATTGATCTCTTGGAGTTGTACTCATTATCATTATGCGCTGACGTGAATTTCTTTTGCGAATTTCATTGGCAACTAGGAGGCCCGGCAACTCTTTAAGATGGGTATCTAACAGTACGATATCATAATTTTTCTTTACACTGGATTTGTCGTTTAAGACATAATCCAGAACTTTATCACCACTGTTAACAGTATCATAGTCATATCCCATAGAATTGAGGTAAACTTCCAACAATGAAAGTATATCTGTATCAGATTCGGCCACTAATATCGACTTTTTATTTTTCTCTGAATCTAAAACAGCCCCGGGTTCCTTTAAATGATAAAAAGGATCTACCTTGTTGAAATCTTTTGGTATCTTTACAGTCTCAAAAACCTTATTTCTTAACCTATTGGTTTGCCGTCTTCTACGGCTGTATTGACTAACAGACGCTAAATAATGTAAATACTTAGAGGACATGATTTCACCAGTGACACAATGTCTTAGACAACATACTTAATAAACCGCGGATTTAATTGTAATAGGTTTATTGATATAAAAATATATAGCATTATCATTTAAGAGAGAGATCCTAAATTCTATTGTCTTTTTTTATGATGGTATGAATAATAACACTTTATCTTACAAGCAATCTAAATTGGACATATCTGAAAACAATTATTGTGTTATAATTTACTATTAATTGATAGTTAGATCTATCATGAATTTTATTCATATATGTAATATTAATTAGACTAATAAAATATTAAAAATGACATTTTGAGTAATTTAGTAATAAATAAACAAAACATAGACAAAATCATATTAATGATATCGGGGATTTTATTTGAATAGTCTGACAATACATGAGGGAAGAAACAACAATCTTTGCTACTGAGACTAAACAAATTTCAGAAAACATCAATGAATTTTTAATCTATTCGACGGATTACAGAGATAGAACAGATGTAAATATCTTTGATTTAAAAGGGATATTTAATTATACAGCTGATCTGCAACCACAAATGATAACAATAATTGCAGCAAAGATACATGGAAAGCACATTGTTGCATTTTTAGAGCATTTTCTATCAAGGAGATACAAACCAATCATCTATGAGTTATTTTCAAAAAGAACGATGAAAAACAATAGGATCATCATAATAAAATTGCGAAAATTGGTTTAAGGTAGTTTAAATATTTAGCGAAAGTCAACCGTTACATAGGTAGTAGAAACACTTACTACTTACGTGTGACATGAATTATAAAAGTTCGAACGAACATCAAATTGTCATGTAACCTATGTGTGTTTAAGATCTTTTCGTAACAAGTAACGTTTATGAATTATAGTATAAAATGCAATAGATTTTACTAGATAAAATATAAGTGACTTTTGTAGTCCGTAACTATTTAAGTTAAAACAGAAATTTTGTTTATACAAAGCATAACAATACAATCAGCAGTATTTGTTAAATCATTATTGTGTATAGTTTCCATTTACGCAAAGGTTAAAACGATACAGTAGAACAGATTGATCAGAGATTCTATAATTTGACTACTTATCTTATAACAGAATCAGATATTTATCGATTTGTCAATGCATTAATAATTCGTTAGTATGAGCAACACAAATACCTTAAGATATATACAGGCTAATTAAATCTGTAGAAGAGCCAATGTTACGCGTCACCGCTTTAAAAGATCAAATCTCGATATCAAGTATAGTCTAATTGAAAGTAATGATAGGTGTATCCTTACTGAATGTATAAAATTCTGATCGAATGTAATATCATGCTCTAATTCCACAAGAATTTGGGCCCGCCTCTAGATCCTTATAGTAAACCTTCTCACAGGAGGTAAGATTTTTATTTAATTTGACAATTCTATCATAATTCATTGGTTGTGGAGGTATATGGGAGACAATATAGTCAGTAAAACTGTTCTGTGATTGAGTTATACTGTTAAGTTTTTGCTTGATTGTTTGTAAAGTAGTAAATATGGGTTTATTATGATCAAAACTTTCGCTGTAGTGTGAAGGTAAAACTATTGTATTGTTAGGGAGACAAAAAATCTTGTCTTGATAAGTTTGATAAAGTTTTAAAGTATATTCTTGAGCCTTATTATGAAGGTCGGGTCTGCCGACACCATTTACGAATATTGTATCACCTGGAAAGAGAAAATGAGGATGATTTAAGATTTTAGTATCAGTATTGCTATTCAACAAGTTTTCCTCTGAAGCAGAATCAATACTCAAAGCAAAGCTCATACTGCCATCAGTGTGGCCTGGGGTATGAATTGCCGTTAGGAATATTTCGTCTCCAACTATTATTTTATCGTCATTACTAATTCGAATAATCTTTGAAAGATACTCTTCGGGTACATCTTCTATGCTATATTGTTCAATAGAGCTTATATTAAGTTCAGCATTGTATTTATCTGCAATTACAATTGACCCGGACAAATGATCTGCATGTATATGTGTATCGATGACTCTTTGAATTTTAAATTGGTGTTCAACTATCAGGTTGTCAATTACACTATCCACACCGCAAGTTGGATCCAAAACCACGGCGGTTTTATCTTTGGTAGATGCTATAACGTAACTCATACACCCCTTTGAAATACGTCTGATTTGCCAAATTTTTAACGGAATTGACTCATTTATTTTAACGGTAACTACATCATATACGTTACTCCATTCGGCTAATCCCCCTTCAACTGTACGGACCTTATAGCCTAAGGAAGATAAAGCAGTTGCAGCGAATGATGATCTCTGTCCATGTGCACAGAATGCAATAATCTCTTTATCCTTTGGTAGTTTCTTAAGTGATTCTGTTAACATTAGGGTATCAATAGGAATTAGTGTCGAATCTTGATACTTATCATATGACATAGACCACATATCATGCTCTTGTTTGGTTCTTACATCTAAAATTAAAAAGTCATCGCCATTATCCATTTTTTTCTTTAATTCGGTAGGCTTGATTACAAGATTATTGCTATTATCCTTCTTTGGGGTCCCAATATTTGAAATCATGTCCTTATTAGGCAGTCCGATATTTATAAACCATAATTACACTAGACATGAGGTCAAAATCTTGATCAAGCAGTAATCTAAGAATCAGCCTCTAAAATTGATAAGTACAAGGATATTAATGGATAATCATGTCCACTATCTTTGATATCGTCAAGTCTTGGTTGAATTTGGCGCTAATTGTAAGGGTATAGTTTCCTGGGATTACACCCGGTTTGGGTTCTATCCTTAGGCTCGTAATTTGAGGAGACATAATATTTTCATTGTTGCTTGAGTTTGTTTGTCTGGTAATTGGCAGGGTATGATCGCTAAAACTACTAGTAAGATTATCCAATTTTCCATTTTTAGATATACTAGAGGTTACCGCCATGGTTATATTTGTAGTATCACTATATCCTAATTCATCAGATGATAATTTAGTGTTTGAATTGCTTTTTTTATTATGGTAAATGTATATATCTAATTGATCGCCTTTACTACTTTTACTATCTAAGTTAACGGTATCTTTAGATACTTTTAAGATTATTGGAAGTTCTTTCAATTTATTTGCAGGTATTACCCCTAGCTTGTTTTCAGTCCACTCGGTAAACCAAACCGATCCGTTATTATCAAATACAAACCGGAGGGGATTTGATGAATTAGCCCACAAGGGGTTATGTGATGGAATGTAGTATTCAACTAAAGTTTTGTTTTTTGGATCAAAAGATGCGATCGCATTTCCGTAATGTTCGTTAAACCAGATCTTTCCATCCTTAAGTACGTTGTAATAGGGCAGGGTAGTTAGGTTCCCAGAAGAAGAAGGATTAGAAGTAGAATAATGTCTAATTTCACCAGTCTTTGGATTTAGAGACAAAAATAGGTTTGCTATGTGGCTATTGGCCCATAGAAGGCCAGTCTCGTCTTCAGATATACTAAAAGGAACACTATGTGTATGGTTGAGATCATGAATGGTTAATGACTGAGATTCTATATCATATTTAATTATTTGGCCGCCAACTGGAAAAACTGCTGTGGAAAACCACAATTCTTGATTGGTATTATTGGATTTGTTAACCAAATAGTCTATTTCAGATTTCAATCCATTAGATATTGGGCCCATTGTTTGAAAATTGATTTGGCTGGATATATCTAACTCAGAGATTCCCTCGCTAGTATTATTAACTGTCTTTTCAGGTTCAAGAAATCCCAGCCTTTTCCCAAAGACTTGAGTATACCACACTTTATTTTCAGAATCGAATGCTATCGAAAGAGGGTAACCTCCCTCGCCTAATAATTTATAATTTTCAAATTTTCCTTCATTTATAAAATATTTCCAAATAGAATTGCTGATTTCATCCGTAAACCATAGATCACCGTTTTTATCAAATTTCATATCCCATATCATTGAACCGATATTCCTATTCTGTGCAGTCCAGTTAGGGATCTTTATTAGTTTCACAAATTCTTCGCTGGAAGGATTGAAGACGAGTAGTGTACCGGATTTGCCGGAAGCAATCCAAATATTATTGTCCTTGTCTACTGCGACTCCAACTGGCTGACTGCATAAAATAGGTGTAATAAACTCTTTAACATAAAAATTAGAATTCGCAATATTATCTCCGCAGAGTAATGGTCTGTCTTCCTCAGATAATTTGTCAAAGATATTAGTATATATGCTATTTACCTTAATTTCTGATGAATTATTAATCTTAAAGAAGCTAATTATATTTTCGTCGTTGGAAAAGGGTTCTTCAACATTAGACATATTGGAGCTTGCAAAGGAATACTTTACAATATCATTCAATTGGTAAGGACAGAGGGAAATAATATACATTAAACCAAAAAAAGTTAAAATAAAAACGAGGGAAAGACCAACGAATTTATGCCTATAAATATTACTAGCCATTATCTTTATAGGATTGAATAATAATAGAATTAATATCCGTTGTTATATTTGAGCAATTATGTCTTTTAATGCCAAGGTTAGTAAGACATTAAATTTTCATACTTTATAAACACCACGTGAAAATAGTAATAGATCAGAAAGAGCATGTCTGAGGTATTAGCTAACTTGAGGATAATAATAGATAGGTAGTGAAATAACGAAAATAAAGATAATGTGCAGCTGGAGTGCTTTAAGATGAAAACAAACACAAATAAAATTGAAGACTCTACTAATTTCTCATGTCCGTATTTAGTAGAGAAATTATCGTCCCAACCAATGGAGAAAAAGACATTCTCGATATAACTGATCTCACTGCTAAAAAAGTTAAAGAAAGTCAACTAAACAATGGTATCGTTACAGTATTTGTGGTCGGTTCTACAGCAGCACTTACAACGATGGAATATGAGCAAGGATTAAAAAAAGATTTTCCAAAAATACTGGAGACAATAGCACCATATGATATCACCTACGAGCATAATAAGACATGGCAAGACGGAAATGGTCACTCTCATATTCGTGCATCATTAATTGGACCTAGCCTGACCATTCCATTTATCAGCGGTAAACTTGGTCTCGGGGTTTGGCAACAAATAGTATTGGTTGAATTAGATACAAGATCAAGGGAAAGAAAGATTGTATTTCAGATCATTGGAGAATAATCAAACATATATCATCTAAATAGAATTGGCAGGTATGAAGGTTAGAATGTCTGTTATTAGCATTCCGTGAGCACAAGCAATCATAAAGCAAAATAAGAAGGACCAAAGATTTTAATTCTGATAAATCATTCAAAATAAAATATTTAGAAGGTAGGGCAATTGATGTTGATTAGTAACAATAGAGCTCTAACAT
Source organism: Candidatus Nitrosocosmicus sp. (assembly GCA_031177355.1). GTDB lineage: Archaea > Thermoproteota > Nitrososphaeria > Nitrososphaerales > Nitrososphaeraceae > Nitrosocosmicus. Next base: position 22,203 of record JAPSGR010000016.1, read on the forward strand.
ATATAAAAACCCCTTGAGTTAAATAACAATAAATAGCCAATCTGAAAGAAGAGCATGGCATACCCAACTTTTAATCATCCTAGGTTCATTGTCGACGCTATGCTTGGCAATATAGCAAAAAAGTTAAGACTGTTTGGATTCGATACTGAATATCAATCAGATATTGATGACGAATTCCTCATTAAAAAAGCATTAGCTCAGACTAGAATAGTAATTACCAAAGATAAAAGGCTCTATCAAACGTTAAAAGAAAGTGAGATTATTGCCCTGTTACCGTCAAGCAATATTGAACTACGAATTTTGGTAGAAATTTTAAATCAATGTAATATTAGTCATGTAAATATATTGCCTAATCCATTTACTCGTTGTACGTTATGTAATGGTTTGCTTATTACAATAAAAAAAATTTTAGCAATTGATAGTATACCTTGGAAAGTATTTGAAAGAATAGACATTGTCTATAGATGTACTAAATGTAGTAAAGTTTATTGGAATGGTACTCATATTAGGCAAATTAATGAGCAAGTACAAGAAATAAACAAACATTTAGATTATTATGGCTCAATTTAAAATTACATATATTATTTAAGAACGGAAATTGGTTCAAGTCTCCTAAAGACAATAGTTGATTATTATATAGTCTAATCCATTCAAATTTTTGTGTTATTGTGTATGGAACTTTCAAAAAGGTGCATAAATCTGGAACTATTACTTTGTTAATTCAATAGATAATCTTTTTGACTCCTTTGGCAATATTTCTTGCAGAACAGTCGTATCCTTCTCTAGTCTAAAAAATTGAGAATGACAACTCCATTCAGAGTTCTTATTTATTAATAAAATAAATTTATCCGCCCTTTACAAGTTCATAAATATTGGGATAAAATCAACAACAGCTTACCAACTACTAAGAACAAACATGTACTTACTAATATAATACATAATCAAAGGATAAATAAATGAGATTATGTCAAGTATTTCTTACCTTTCAACATCTTAAATAAAAGGATTTAAGTTTTAATAGTCAAAAGTAAATAGGTCATATGAAAATTGGAATTATAGGTTCAGGGGATGTTGGACGCAGGCTTGGAAAAGGATGTATTGATCTTGGTCATCACGTTATGATTGGTAGTCGCAATCCAGAAAAAAAAGAGTTACAGAAGTGGTTAGAGGATGCTAACAACAAAGAAAAGGCGTTCGTCGGTTCGTTTGCAGAGGCATCGGCTTTTGGTGATTTAATTATCATTGCTACTTTATGGAGTGGGACAGAAAATGCTATCGATCTTGCTATTCCCACTAATTTTAAGGATAAAATCGTGGTCGACACCACTAACCCGCTTGATTTTTCGAACGATAATTTTCCTCGGCTTTCGGTTGGTTTTGAAAAATCTGCAGGAGAAATAATACAATCAATACTATCTGACTCTAAAGTAGTAAAAGCTTTTAATATAGTAGGAAATCCCCACATGATAAAACCAGAATTTCCATGTGGTCCACCTACAATGTTTATTTGTGGAGATTCAGAAGATGCTAAAAGGACTGTTATTGAAAAACTAACGAATCCGTTTGGTTGGGATACTATAGATCTTGGAGGTATCGATCAATGCAGGCTATTAGAACCACTTGCTATGATTTGGATAAACTATTACATTAGGACAGGAACAGGTAACCATGCATTTAAATTGCTAAAAAAATAAATTATTTGACCATCATAACTACATTTAACACTTGATAGACTAAAAAACAAATCTGATCGAATCATTTTCTTTTGCGAACACCTATGATGCTTAAATTGATCAGATTTAAAAAACTTTAACTGAAGATAACCGAGATCATTTAACGAGTCATTTTTAAGTTGGTAGAATTAATCATTTGTATAGCAGGATAAGAATAACTTTATCAGCTTTCATTTTATGATTAATGGTAACATAATTGATTTGACAAATTTATTCAGATATCTTTTTGTTGATGTTCATAGTGAATAAGCATATAAAAATTATTTTAGAGGAGAATCATTTCCTTATATAAGGGACAAAATTTTAGGAGCTTATATCGACTGCCGATCCATTATATTTCATATCAAATGTATTTTTGGCAAAAATGATACTTCAAGATCTTTGAGAATAATGAGTATTTGTTTGATCAGTTCTATAATATTGTATATCTTTTGTTTGTATTGTGTTGATAGTAAGATTAATCTATATTGTCATTTCAGGTTAAATCATTCTATCGTCAATCAAACCTAAAAAATATGTTAAGTAATTATTAGACTAGCGTTAAGAGTGATCCACACCAAAGGCTATTTTTATTGTGGAATGATATTCGCTTATTTTACCAGTACTTGAATCTACTTTGGCAGTCATATCGGTCAATTCTATCCCTGTAATACCGTGAATAGTCTTTGTGGCTTCAGCCAAGGCTAACTGAGCTGCATCTTCCCAGCTCTTAGAGGAAGAACCTACTATTTCGATAATCTTCGCAACGTGTGTCATAACGTATATTTTTTAAATATGATACTTTAAATAGCTTATAATTTAAGATATCGTCTACATTGTATACAAATTTTCTGAGTTTGTCAGTACAGTTGTTGTTAGTATAGATGATATAATTCTGCATTTATAATGCAAAGAGAAAATGAGACTATAATGAGAGATAGATATATTGAAAAAGAAAGTAGATAAATAGTTAGTTATATGCCATAGTTAGTAATGCTAGTCCGTAAAACTATTGTAATGTATACAAAAGTTATAGAATATAATGACATTTAGGAGTACAACACGTCAAATTGTTGACTATAGACATAGTGATAACCTAAACTTAGACCTGCAAAGATTAACTAATTTTATAACAGGCGGATCATGTTTAATTTGTCGAGATATAAAAAGAGCTTTTTTCAGATAAATGGATTAAGATTTAAATATTTTTGTATTCATAAAATAGTATGTCTTCAAACGATGCACAAGCTCAAAGTCCAAATCATTTCATGGTTTTGGATGCTATATCCAGAGGAATAAAGAAAATAAGCGATGTTGCAAGGATAACAAGATTGTCCAAAGATGAGGTAGAACTAATAGTAAATGATTTAAAAACACAAAAATTAATTTTTGTTAATGAGAAGAAAGGTTTTTTTGGAAATAAAAAGCTCGAAGTTTATGTTACAGATACAGGGTTTAAAGTGTTAGAAGCAAAAAAACAGGAGCTATCTAACAAATCTAAATATCTTCAGCAATTGTATGAAACGGGCAACAAGCGTCAATTGCAAACATATATGGATGATAATAGAAGTTGGATGCCCATGATGTTATTTTCGGGTTTAATTAATATGGTAATGTTCTCTTCTATGATGTCATTTATGGGGATGTCCATGACCCCTGCTGAAAGTACGCAGGCGGATGCTCAAGCGAGTGAATCTTCTGGTTCAGCAGCAGAAGATTCTGGTTCAGCAGCAGAAGATTCTGGTTCAGCAGCAGAAGATTCTGGAAGTTTCAGTGATGCAGACTTTGGAGGAATGGATATGGGAGGATTTGACTCATTCTAACCATTATAACAACATTTTACCGTGAATTAAGATAGATTCAGACCCAAATTCTTTTAATTGGGATAGTTTAATTTCATCGAACAACTTTACAGTCTACACTATCAGATACAACGTACTCACACAAAGAAAGAGAGGAAGGAAAGGACCTGAATGTTATCGAATTATAAAAATTTGTTATCTGTTCAACATTTTGAAAATAGATTTTATATAAAATTAATAAACACTGCTACCAAGAGTCATTAAACCAGATCTCTAATCCTATTTTTATTTATTATAAATTCTTTGAAATGTCAATTACAAAACGGTCTCTAACATAACAATTTAGTAACTTAAGAGCAAATTGATAAAGATCCAAGCATAATAAGCCAAAAATTCGAACCCTAGATAATTGTTATCCATACAAGTATTATCTTAATTATTAACTCGAATTTCAGCCCATTTATTTTTTTAAAATTAATAATACGTCGTTGTTTTAGAAATAGTCTTGTATCTAAATAAAATACATATACTTTGTATTATTAAAAAATTAAGGGTTTTACGCATTATTTGAGTAGATAAACTATCTGTACTGTGATAGAAACTTCTTGTTCGCCTGCGATTATAGGAGTTGAGAGATCTTCAGAGGCAAAAGACTTTTGCATAATTGGATTACCAATAGGCATTGGACTAAATCTGTCCGTATCGACTAACATGGATTTAATACCAATGATGGTAGACCCAATTGCAGATGAGGCGATATCTGCTTTTTGTTTGGCGTTAAAAATGGCTTGTTCTATTAACTTATTTCTAAAGCTCTCTAAAGTCTTGTCAGAAACCCGAAAGTCTACACCATTAATGGTGTTGGCTCCTGCAGATACCGCAGAATCAATCCATAGTGAAATATTATTAAAGTTTGAGCTTTGAACAGTGAGTATGTTGGCCACAGTAAAGCCTGTTGTATTTACAATATTGCCTGATTCTGAATAATTATAATTTGGTTGAATAGTATATTGAGAAGTACTGATTTCATTATCTTTAACCCCTTTATCTCTTAAACTAGATATTATTTCATTTGCTATTTTTGAATTTGAAGTCAGGGCATCAGTTGCGGATTTATTTGTAGATTGTACCCCAATAGAGATTGTTACCAAATCACTACTTACTTTGTCTGTTGCAATTCCCGACACATACAATGTGTTATTGTAAGACGCCAATTGAGTCTTGTTATGTAGGTCATAAAGGTCGACTTGTGCTAATACTTCGATAGACTTAGTATTCACCAAGGTAACAAATGCAAACGCTAATCCCAACCCAAGTAAAAATAAAATAACAAGACTGCCATCATTGTTTTTCAAATTTATTACAGTAAGATTTGACACTATCTATTGAAACCTCCTCTTATATATAAAAAGCCCTTTTGCTTTAAATTCAGGACAGCTTTTTTTATAAAAATAACAGAATTAATTGTAATAGAAAAAAATATAGTTGAGGACTATATGTGGTAAGTGAATAAACTGGATACCACCGCAGCGTGACGCAGTATAAACTATGTTTGTCCAGGGTAATATTTATAAACATGTTGTAACATTTACTAATATGCCAAGACAATATAATATAATATTTAATCACCGCGAGGTTATGAAATTAGATCTAAACGTGAGACACAAAAAAATAATTATTGAAGGCAGTACCAATCAAGCCTGAAATCTTAAATAAAATTTTAGATGAATATAATGAGACCCATTGTAAATGGATGGCTATTCGATATCTATCATATAAAAGATCAAATAATATTATGGATTATACAAAAAGATGGGAATGTAAAAAGATTAGAATATCCTTGGTCACCTTCAATATATGTAGCATCAGATTTAAAAAAAAACTATTAGCATTATTAGACGACAATAGAATTCTTTCATTGATCAAGGACCATAACTTTGAATATAAATTTGAATATCCTTCCTCTATAATCAAGGATTGCTCAAATAAAGAGGTTTTAAAATTAACTCTTGCAGATTCATTTTGTATATTGAAGTTAGCAAAAATGATTGAAAAACTTTCTACTCGATTTGGAGACTATCGACTATATAATGTAGATATAGCACCCGAACAGGCATTTTTGTATGAAAAGGAACTCTATCCACTTGGATTATACAATGTAGAAAATAATATATCTAATCCATATGAATCTAAACCATACTATCAAATCATAAATGACAAAAATGACAATATTGATTCATTTGAGTATGTTATTCCCAAGTTTAGGTTTCTGTCATTTGAACTAATTTTAGAGAAAAAACAAATAGTAAACGATTTTAACGATAAAATTCTAAAGATAAAAGTTCTGTTTTTTGATAACTATTCTATAACCAAGGAAAAATTTTCTATATCTGAAGAAAACGAACTGGAAACATTATTAGAATTCGCTTATGAGGTCAATAGGATCGACCCAGATATAATCCTGTCTACAGGAGGAG
>JAPSGR010000016.1:28203-40004 GCA_031177355.1 Candidatus Nitrosocosmicus sp.
AGGAGACCAATTTCTATTTCCACATTTACTATACAGAGCCAAGAAAAATAAAATTGAAAATCAATTACTAGCAAATCTAAATAGAGAATCGAATATTGAATATATTTTAAAAAAAAACAAATTTTTTACAAATACTGCTGCTACTGTGAATAATTCCAACTCTTCAATATCCTATATCTCATATGGTAAAGTGTATTTTAAACCTCAGCCCTTTTTTTTATACGGCAGGGCTCATATCGACATCAATAACTCATTTATCTATAAAGACAATGGTTTAGATGGATTAGCAGAGTTATGCAGAGTCTGTAGAATACCTACCCAACTTGCATCAAGATCTACAATAGGTAAATGCCTTAGTAGTCTATATTTTTATAATGCTCAAAAAAGTAATGTTCTCATACCGTGGAAACCCACAACGTCAGAAATCTTCAAATCTTTCTCTGATCTATTGAAGGCGGACAAAGGAGGGTCTATTTTCGAATCAAAACCAGGTGCGTATGATAATGTGGCAGAATTTGACTTTGTATCGTTATATCCAAATATTATGTTAAAAAAGAATGTATCTTCTGATACAATCAATTGCAATTGTTGTAAATTAGAATTGGAAAATAAGGTACCAGAATTAAAACATCTGTATCACATATGTAAAAAAAAGACAGGAATAGTCCCACTATCATTGAAAACTGTATTAGATAGACGTTTAGAGTACAAGCGAAGAAAAAATAACTGCAATAATCATCAATCTAACATTCAGATGAAATTAAGAGATCGGTATAACAACAGACAGACAGCGTTAAAATGGATCCTTGTTACCTCTTTTGGATATTTAGGATTCAGTAATTCAAAGTTTGGACGAATAGATGCTCACATAGCGGTATGTGCTTTTGCAAGAGATTTATTAATGACCACATCAAAGATTGCAGAAAGACATGGATTTGAAATACTTCATGGCATTGTAGATTCAATTTGGATTAGAGAAAGGATAACAACTAAAACTAAAAATATGAAAGATATGAAAAAGACAATAGCGGATTCAAAGTCAAGATTGAAAGATTTAAAATCAGATATTGAGGTATCAACAAACTTTTCAATTTCATTTGAGGGAGTCTATAAATGGATTGTATTTGATTATTCAAAATCTAATCCCACAATGCCAGCTCTAAACCGATATTTTGGGGTCTTTCAGGATGGAACCATTAAGATGCGAGGAATTGAGACAAGAAGACGTGATACTCCTCTACTCTTTGTAAACTTTCAACAAGAGTTAGTAAATATCATGTCAACTTGTGGAAATATTAATGAAATAATAAGAAAAATGCCATTACTAGAAAAAATATACAAAAAATATATAAATTTATTAACCTCAAAGAAAGTTAAATATACCGATTTAATATTTACAAAAAGAATTTCAAAGAACAGCAATGAATATGCAGACAGAAAAACAGTAGAAAACTGCGTGTTAAAGAAATTAGCGGACAGACGAAAGCATTTACATGCAGGAGAACAAATAGAATATATAATTACCAATTTTTACAGTAAGAATTTTTTAGACAGAGCCATACCAATAGAATTGATCAACAAGAATGATCCCAAATATGATGAGAAACGATATTTAGAAATACTAAAAGATACCTATGATGCTATAACTAAAGTATTTTATCAGAAAATGTAATTAAGACGCTATAATCAAAATCGAATAAATATTTAGAGGTTGCACCTATACTCGTACAAAATAAATACCGAAAAATTTAGAAAGTCAAAATAAAAAAAAATCTTAATTTCCTTACTCTTTGGCTCGTTTATAGTATAATAATTATTCAACACTAAATAATTACTCTGACATTTACTCTATCAAATATAATTATTCCATGGAATAGTATATTACATTGCAACTAATAAGATCGAAATATGAATAGACAAAGACTAAAAATGTCAGAAATGGTTACGATCCTTTTTTAGCATAAAAAGAACATTCACAGACTTGTATGGCTTCGTACTATCTCAAAATATTTATTGTTGGAGTATCTTAGTAGTGACATCAACATCTAAAATGTACGTTATGTATGGATCTAGTTTAAAATGCTAGATTGGACAGATCAAATTACCATAAAGTAAGATTATAAAAAAAATTAAAGTAAACTTTCTATTTTACTTATTGGGTGGAATTAGCAGCCATGTCGGTAGCATTATCCATGGTCATAGACATGTTACCCATATCGCTCATTGGCATTGTTGAGTTGTCCATGGTCATAGACATGTTATCTTGTGCTAGTGCTGGTGTAATCGCGGCACCAAACATAGAAGCTGCGGCAACTATGGTCAAAACTACGAAAAGATTTAATTTATTCATGTATTATTATTATCTAAATTACTAATATATAACAATTATTTTAGTACTAGTATAATTTTCTGTTGAATTTTTATATTAGCAATACACTTGAACATTCTGACTAGCAAAATAATCTAGGATGTTTTAATTTGTAAAATTTCTGTAAGATAAAAGAAAATAAATCTAAATGCTAAAATCCATAATGTATAAATCAACCACGCTGTTATCCGATAAAATATACTATTCAACCTGAAGCTGAATTAATGTAAACCCCGGAAAATACTGCAAAGGCATCAGAGTTTAACGCTTTTGATATTCTATATAATCATATTCTAGATTGTGATTTTTACTTGGAACAGAAAAGGTTGTGTACGGTCAAGGATACAGGATACTCGCGCCAATAGGCCTAGATACGTTAGTAGCGAAATTATGAACCAGAATAATTCTGACAGTATCATGAATCTAGATATATAGATCTATAATAGTAGTAGAAAAAAATATGTGGTCATCAAAAGAAATATGCATATATTATTTATTGGTTATAGATTCGCATGTAGGCGTTAAATGCATAACAGACCTATATTCCAAGATGTTTCTTCCTCCCTAATTACCTTAGCCAAAGGCAAGTAGGAAATCTTTTTGAAAAAGATTATTCAAAACTCCGATAGTAGTATTGTTACGCAATCATATTACAAGTAATTGTTTATTCTTGATACACTAAAGAAAAGGAGCGGGACGAATAACCTTCCTCTAGTAACAAAATAAGGAATATCAAAACTTAACCGCGATCCCCTCAAGGGTAATGAATATCAAAACCCCACTTTTCAGGCCTAAATCACAGGTATAGAAATGAGTGCTATTAACAGAAAAGGCAAAATATCAAATTTATCTATCGCTTATCAAATTCCATCTCTTCATATAAAGTTGATTTGAATGGCTATACGAATGATTAATCTAATAATATTCAGTAAAAATGGAGTCCATATATTTAATTTAGTACAGGCATATCTATAGTCAGGTTAGCAACAATGGGGATTACAAGATCAGGTACAAAATACTGTGTTTAATTGATAAATTAATTACTTCAAATAACTTATTTAAGTTCTAACAAATTAAAATCATGTAGCTTTGGGCTATTTTGTCTTAACGTATGGATAAGAGACCAAATCAATTAACAAATAAGGTTTTTGAATTTATAAAAGATACAAAAAGACGAAGGTATCAATGTTCTGAATCAATCAGTACGTTATCGTCTTTGTTTTTATTTTTGCTCTTGTCACCGTACTCTTGTGTACCACCTTCGTCAATGATCTTTTGTCTTTCTATCTCGATGTCTGAAATAGGTTTGTCGCCTTTATTCTTATTCCCCTTTTCCATTCTAACAAATGTAGATTTATATCATAATATTTAACATGGATAAAATATATTGTAGAGCTTTTGTTTTAAGATAAAAAGACAATGAGAATTACCAAAAGAAATATACTAACTAGAAATGGAGCAGCTGAGGAGTTATCGAAAAAGATATTACTCCATTTCTACACTCGCGGATTGAAATTGAGCAAAACTTATTATGAGGCAAACTATAAATAGATAATATAGGCTAAGCAGATTTTATTCATTATAATGATTGATTCAATGTAGATATTCCACCAAATGAAGCAATTTACTCAAGTTGAGGATTCAATAAGTAAAGAGTGCAAGGTAAGTTAATTGAATGAGTATAATACAAAATCAGCAGGTTATTTTTACGTGTGTGGAAATGTTCGAATATCTTTTATGACTTTGTTTGTCGACATATACCATATATAATTGAAAGTAAAGAAGAGATATGCATATTACGATAATTTTTACTAGCAGCATTCATAATGATTGTCAATTGAATCAAATTAATTTTGTTAAAGTATAGATTGGCCTAGGTCTCTTTTAATACTATTGCTTTAGAGATAATGAAAGTAACTTCAATATTTAAACTATTATTATAAATATTTGTTATATGGAATGTGTTGATAATATAAAAAATAAATTTCAGGAGCTAGAGAATGCCATGAAGTCTTGTTTACCGAAGGTTGATAGCAAGCTAATAATCGAATTGCTACATGAATTAAAAGAGGATGATTATCCAGGTTATAATCTCCAGATTAAATTGAAAGAAGGGTTTGATGAAAATGGTTTTAGAGAATCAATACTGCGTGATATGGGTGTGTTGCCTGGCTTCCATCGTGATGAAAAATACGGAGGACATGCTGCAATAGAACACAGAGTTAACTTTGAAACTCTTCTTTACCTGAATAACATGAATGATGTTTTCACGGTACATGGCTCAAGGTCAGGTGGCGGAAGAGCATCCATAGGACCACGTTTAGATAGAACTGAAGAAGATAAAATTGAGGGGCCACCCGGAAATAAGGCATAAAAGTGGATAAAACTTCTCCTTCAGGCCTTCTCCTTAATTGGTGTCAAGATAACTTTGTCGTGAATTTACTTAGATTTGTTTTACCATTTCACAAAAAAGAAGTGCTTTTAGTTTCATAGGCAGATAGTTCCTTATTGTATTAGAAGATGTATTTATAATATGTTTATAAAGTAATACTATGAGCACGGATATTGACTGGAAAGATGTCATAAAGAAAGAAGCAAGGGGATTAAACGACGCTGATCTTGGCGAGGTGCAAGAGGTATCTAATGGATTAGTCTTGACACAGAGAGGTAGAATTAACAAAGAAATTTTTAGTGTCCCCCAAAGTGCAGTGGAAAGCTACGATGGCAAAGTTTTGAGATTTCGAATATCAGAAGAAGAAGCTATAAATAAGTATGTTAAAAATTTTACAAGCGATCAGCATTCTAGTAATGAAGGAAAGGATAGTTTTGTTTCTGCACCTGAGGACACTAAAATTGAGACTGTTGTCGATAACGTTGTTGATGACACCGTAGAGGAGGCTTTAATTTCCCCCACCGCTGAGGAAATTGGACTAGATAAGAAAGTTGAAAGAGAACGATCTGCATTATTAGATGAAAAAGACAAAGTAGGCCCCGTCACATCCGACAATATTTCTGTTACTGAAGTTAAAACTACAGAGGAAGCCATTCCAATTCAAGATCAAAAAGAACAAGATTCGAAATCAGCAAATTCAACAATGGAAGAAACTACTCCATTGAAGAAAAAGGAAGCAGGTATTTCTTAAGTCTCAACTTATTTCAAAAGTGACCTTAAGAATACGTTGCTTCTAATTTTCGTGCTGCTTTAATAAAAACACAAAATCTTTTGGGTATTGTTATTATTCATATAAAAGGTGAAATACAGATTTTATGTTCAACTGCAATGATCATTAATTTATAAAAAATAGAAAGTATCTGCATTTCTTCATTGGTTGCTTAAATTTTCTGACAATAGACCTCGATAAGATCAGATCACGACTTTGATAAAGCAATAGAGGTGAATTTATTATCCTTACGGGATTCTATCATCGCGGATCGTTGCTCCAGTAATAGATAATTAATGAATATGAGTAAAATCCATTTTATGAAAGTATGAATATAAACATAGAAGATTCGAGTCTCTTGCAAATTGAAGTCCATTGGTAGTGCTTTTTAAAACGTCATGGCATTGTTAACATAAAGTCACTATTCTCATCACGATTATCGGATCAAAAATAGTTATGAATTTAAAATACAGAAAACAAACTATTTAGTTTCAGGCCAGTTTCATAGTGCACTAGGTTTTTTTCTTTCAATTCATTCCAGGTATTATCGATAAAGTCGCTGCTATATTTTGATTTTATAGCATATACTTTGTCTAAAGATTCGTGCTCGTTTTCGCAATAGTTTGTACTATCTATTAATGTAGTTGCAACTTCCAACCAATTAGGGTCCTTGTCTTTAAACAAAGATAGAAATTTATCGGTGATTTCATTCTTACAGTCCCAATTACCAGTTACTACATCAGAAGAAATTTTTTTAAAATCTATTTTATCATAATAGAAATTTGCAAGTTCTGGTGAATAGGGACCGTTATTATATATATTGTACTCGTACCCAAAGTTATTTTTTAAAGAAGTTTGAGCTAAATAAACGTATTTTTGCAGTTTTAACCGATTTAACAAACCATCTTCATCATCTTTTAACAGGTCATGTATGTTTATCATGTTATTCTTATAGAGAAGGCACATAAAATCTTGAAATTTCAAATCCATATATGTTAAATAAATAATATACATAGAACTACTATATTAATAGAATGATTTGTATCGCCAATTGGAATTGGACATTTGCTCTTTGCTCAATTGTAGTAAATCTTAAATTCATTTATGACCAAGATTAAATGTGCCGAAAAAATCTTGTTAATTACTCAATTTAAAAAATTATAAGGGCCATTAAAATAGTTCTTGTTTGCTCAAATTTGGCCATATCTTTTCTTATGTTCAATTACTCTTACTACCAAATTTTTATTCTTCTTTGATGCTATTTACACATCTTTATCAATAACCTTAATTTATGATCGTAAATCAGGTCTCAAAGAATGATGATAATATATAATTTGTTATACTAGAAATAACATGTCTACTAGTATTGATGGCAGAGTTGTAGTTGTTACGGGCCTGAGCCAAGGAATTGGAAAATCTATCGCTAAAGATTTTGCGATGGCAGGTTATCATGTATTAGTAAATTCGTTAAATGAGGAGGAATTAAAAAATACGGTTGCAAATATTGAAAGCCAAATCGGAAATAACAGCAGAATTTCTTATCTTGTTGGAGATATCTCAGTACAGGGGTTTGCCGAGACATTAATGGAAGAAGCTATGGGAAAATTTGGTAGAATTGATGTTTTAGTTAACAATGCAAAAGTAACAAACGATCCAAAGAAAATGGACGAGTGTAATACACTTCCCAATAATACATCTCAACAAGAACAACAATTATCATATTTTGTTCCGGAGGAGTATCAAATGTCCGATCCTAAGGTAAAAGGCATCTTTTATTGCATTAAAGCAGCAGTTAACAAAATGCTGGCGATGAATGGCGGTAACTTTGCTATTATCAACATTTCGTCCTGTCAAGGTTGTATGACTCAGCGATCAGCCAATGAGTTTACCCAGATTAATTTTGGAATAGATCCTTATGCTGATTCAATGGCCAGTATTGAAACCATAACAAAAACAATTGCTTTAGAGTTAGCAGATAAAGGAATTAGAGTCAACGGCATTATTCCTGGTCTAGTGTCTGATGATATAAATGAGGAAATAATTAAAGACTCAAAAAAGCGAAATGATACGGAAAATGATATTCCCATCAAGAGGATTGCACAACCAGAGGAGGTCTCGAAGGTGGCACTTTTCTTAGCATCAAATGATGCCAGCTACATAACTGGGGCGATGATACCTGTAGATGGGGGTTTAATGCTAACTCGTCCGAATTATTTTCTTGAAGTTAGATAATGATCTTTCCAAAATACTAAAAACAGATTCGTAATTAAGTAATGTTAGTAACGATATTTATTGTACCCTCATATAAAACACTTTTTATCTGGCAGTTAATAACAGCCGAGGTTTATGCATATGAACTATCAAACTATACCATGAGAAATTCCAGCATGGTTTTTGAGGCCATTTTTACTTTAAAAAAATAGTGATAATGCACGTCACATGTTTGTGTTCTGCCAACCACACTTCATATAATAAACAAACTTAATTCTACAAACCTTAGCAGTAGTTCCAATCTGAGTATCCTTATTACACACTCTAATCTAGTCGGATGATTAGTACTTAGGACATCTGAATAAGATTATTTTTTATAGGTTATTTTGTTACCGTTAGCATTTTTATAGTTTGTAGAACTGATTTACTTTACCTGAATTCGACATTAGTTGCATCATGTCAAATTCATAGAGGTTAAGAAGGATTGATGTAATTACAATCCAATCCTTCTTCCTTAAATTACTTAACTTTTCTTGTTTAGTTTACTGTCTAACACAAATGTGTGTAGAAATTATCATAGCCCGTAAATTTGTATATACATACAAGCTTTATACAAAATAATGTCAATTGCTAAAATTAATCTTATTATCAATATATAATTTGTTAATTTAGAGTATGTGTATACATGTCTGGCGAAGATGATAGAGAAATTAATTGGAGCGAGGTTATAGAGAAAGGGGCAATTGGTGAAAATGGCCTGGACTTGGGTACCATAAAGCAAGTAGAAGACGATTACATCGTTACTGAAGTTAGCGGAATTAATAAAAGAAAATATCATCTTCCAAAGACTTCTGTAAATCATTTTAATGGGGTATTTCTAAACTTCTCGTTAAATGATTCAAATGTATCGGCTTTTGAGCAAAAAAGCAATGAAAGTAATTTGGGTAAAGATAGTTCAGTTCAATTCCCAGGAGATTTGTCTTTGAAAGAAGAAAGCGAAAGAGAAGTCGGAGCAACAATTCCTTTGATCGGTGAAGACCTAAAAGTAAATAAAAGAATTATTGAAAATAACATCAAAATAATAAAAGAACCTATAAGAGAAACGAAAACTGTACAAATTGAATTAATGCATGAAAAAATCACATTAAAAAGAAAGATAATTGAAGACAGCAGCGTGGATAAAATAGACAACTTGGCAGGTTTGATAAATGATCAGTCATCAAGTTATGAATCTAGTAAAGCATCTAGAGACAAAGGTTCAGAGTTTTCGAAATCAGAGTTTTTCATACCAATCAAGAGAGAAGAACCGGTAGTCACTAAAAGTTCCTATGTTAGGGAGGAGATAATAGTAAAGAAAAGACCAGTGACTGAAACTGAAACGATTACTGAAAATGTAATTAATGAGAAAATCGGTAATGATAATGAAATAAATGAAGGTAAAGATAGATTTCCTATCTAGTATAATCCCGAACTCTCGAGATAAAAAAAGATTGACTACTTGCGTTTTTTATAAATACTCATAAAAAAATTGATAGCCAAAAGCCTTGTTTAAAAATAAAAAAGTTATATACATTTACCTTTATTCGACAACTACTTTGTTGTATCCATCATAGAATCTTTAGCCTCCAACGGCTTAACTTTGGCTCTATCCAATAACCCATGATGAGAACTATCAAAATTTTTATCACTTTGTTTTTTCTGAACCTGATATTCAATATACTTAATGTCATTAGAATTAACCAGGATTGGATAATTATTAAAAATGACCACCTCTTTGTTTTCCAATCTGACTTCAATCGTTCCTATTTCATTTTCATTCTTTTCGGCCATTTCTTCCCTAATTTTTATCAATAATTTAGGTGTATACCACTGTTAATAAGCATAATAAAGTACTGTAGCAATTATTCACTCAATTCCCTTCAATATCATTATGATTGTAATTGATACTCAACGTTCTTGGTTATAGAATCACCAAATGGTTTTTGAGGATCATATTCATAATTTGTATAAAGCATCAAATATAAAGAAATATAAATTATTTGCTGGAATTAGATGCAGGTATTAAAGCACGATATTAATAGAAAGCTGCTGGGGCGGGCAAATATTACACTACAAACAACGCACTGAAAGCGACTTGATAATCGACAGACATGTTAATCTTAAAGTCCAAATTATACAATACTACATACTATTATAAAGATTAATAAACTAAAGTATATGTGAGTAACGGAGGACCGATAATCCCGCATGACGGCGAAATTACACAGGTGAAAGATAGCTCTCCACCTAGTGAATCTAATTTAGGATTAGAAAAAGTGATTGTAGAAAGAATTCCTCTATACGAGGAAGATTTTGATGTTTTTAAAGAAACCGAATCGACTCATATGTATCTAGAAAAAAGGTGGGTAAACTCCACTAAAAAAATAGAAGTGCCTGTAAAGTATGAAGAGATGTTTATTAATGGAAGAGAATTTGATTCGTATAGTCATAATGAAATAAGCGGGGTTCTATCGAAAGTAAAGGAAAAAATTTCTGAAGTACTACATAATGATCAGAATAATGAGAAAAAGGAAGGAGATGTAGGAGAAAACGGTAGTACTCGTCAATATCCTCATGATTTAGAGATAAAGAGATTGAAGGATGAACAAAAGTCAACTAACAGTAGTACATACAATAGTGAACACGAACAGAAAGATAGTGAAAAAGCACTGGCATTAAAATCTTCAGAAACGAGTACAAATACGAATCAAATTCAAGTTTCTAGAGAGAATAATTATATCGATGGTGTTAAAGAAGAAGAAGAAGGAGATGTAGGAGAAGAGCAGATCATACCTATTTGGGGAGAGCAAATAATAATTAATAAGAAAATAATAAAACTTGGCGAAATTGTAATAAAGAAAACAAAAACATTAGAAAGACGCAGGTTAAATGTAGAAGTCAGAAAAGAAAAAGTTACTATCAAGTATCCCGATGGTAACAAGGAAGAGATATTGTAGCATAACTAGTAGGAATATATAATTTGTTATATAGAAATTGTTGTGTCTGACAATGAAGAGCATCTAAATTCTAAAAACATTAACTTTAATGAAGTATTAAAAAAAGAAGCTGTTGGAATTGATGGGCTGGATTTAGGAAAAGTAATAGAGGTAGGAGATACATATATCGTTACTCAAAAGGGCCTGATAGACAAAAAGAAATATTACCTTCCTATTTCATCAATAGAAAAATTTGATGGGGAATTTTTGAACCTAAAAATAAATGAAGTCGATTTAAAAAGTTATGAAAAAACAGAAGATACGTTATTTGAAAACTATTCTTCATTCAAATCTTCAGATATGTCAAATGAGGTTCAGACAACTATTCCAATAATAGATGAGAAACTAGAAGTAACAAAAAAAACTATAGAGGAAAATGTGCAGTTAGTAAAAGAGACAATAAAGGAAACCAAACAGGTAGAGGTCGAATTAAGACTAGATAAGATATCATTAATAAAAAGACCAATTGACAATAACGTTTATGATGAAACAAACCATCAACAGATAGAACGTAATCCTTCAATTACTCCACCGAATGATAAGGAAGTTGAAGACGAGAACTTCAAAGATAATAATTCGTCTACGGAGATAATTTTAACGATAGAAAGAGAGGAACCAATTATAGTTAAAAGGTCGTACTTAAAAGAGGAAATAATAGTAAATAGAGAACAAGTGATGGAAACAAAAACAATCACAGAAGAACTAATTCATGAGCAAATAAAATATGACAACATTGAAGAGGATAACATATCAAGCAAGTGAACATATTACAGAATAAAAAAATTCCAATCATTTATCCTTATACTATAGACAGCTGAGTATGCGGTTAATATTAGCAGATGATTGGGCCTATTTTCAAGTCATCGACCGGAAGTTATCAAAGCCCATTAGATCGCATTGAAGTTTTTCATAAACTTGTTAACGGCTTCTTCTTCCGATATAGCCAATCGTAGTATTTTGCCATCATAACTCTCTACCTTATATTGAGGAATGCTAAAAATTTCTTTGTTCCCTACACCTCTCTGT
>JAPSGR010000075.1 GCA_031177355.1 Candidatus Nitrosocosmicus sp.
GATGCATGTCCTGTCAATGTGTATGAATGGTTAGATACTCCAGGTCATCCTGCCTCAGAAAGAAAGCCTTTTATGATAAGAGAGAAGGATTGTATATTCTGTCTAGCTTGTGAAAATGTATGTCCACCTCAGGCAATTAAGATATTTAAAAAATAACAAAGTTAAATAATCCAAATTCTAATTTTCCACATATATTTGTAAATATGTCTTTTCGTGATCAATCTGTAAGTTAAGGCAATAGAAATCAGCACCATGATGATGTCACTAAGGTTGGTACCTTATTATACACTACCCTTTTTGATCCCCTAGTAACACTCTAAGACCTGACCATTCCTTTACATGGTAATCCGAGATCACAATTAATTCAAATTATGTGATGTAACAGACCGATTTATTGGATATTTTTTAATTCTGTACAAATTTATAGTATTGATTTAGTCTGTTGTGTCATCAACCCCAAAAAGAAACTTGTTTCTTGTCGCATCGATATCAACCGCAATAACAACGGGCTTATTAAGAGACTCTTTAGCCTGTTCTAATATACTTCTAAATTCGGCGGTTTTTTTGACTTTGTAACCTATAGCTCCAAAACTTTCTGCTAGTTTGACGAAATCAGGATTCTGAAATTTAGTAAAAATACTTTTACCTAACTCCAAATTTTGCTTTGTTGAGATAACTCCAAAGTCTGAGTCACACCATATCACTATAATTATTGGTAATGCTAACCTTACCGCAGTTTCCAATTCTTGAACGTTCATCAAGAAGCCTCCATCCCCACACATTGCAACTACTCTTCTTATTGGATTTGCAAGTTGAGCTGCTATTGCCCCAGGTAACGCAAAACCCATTGAACAAAATCCATTAGATATCAGACATGTGTTAGGCTCATAAGTCCTATACACCTTAGCGATCCATAATTTATGAGCTCCTACATCAGAAATCAGAATGTCTTTTGATGTAAGGAAATCTCTAACATCGTAGATTAATTTTTCTGGCTTTATTGGATAACTTAGATCACATTGAAATTTGTCTATTCTACTATTTACTTCATACCTGATTTTTTCAAATTCGTTGATAATTCTCCTAGATTCCTTGTTATTGCTCTTTTGGATGTTGTATCCTAACTTTATCCTATTGATAGATTTGATTAATGAATTAATGTTAAGTACTATGTTACCAGATAATTCCAAATCCGGATCATAAAAATTGTCAATCTCTGGGGTCGTGAAATCCAGATGAATTATTCTCTTCGCGGGTATAGATCCGTTCCAATTACGAGGACTATATTCTACCAAGTCGTAACCTATTGCAACTACAAGATCTGCCAGTCTCAAGGCGTGTAATGCAAAATCAGATTCCTTTATTCCAATGGTACCAAGATGGCTTGGAGACTCGTCTGATACTACACCCTTCCCCATAAAAGTATTTACAGAATATATGCCAGTTGTTTGAATTAAGTTCCGAACTGCATACGAAGATTTATTTCTGATGCAACCATTACCAACTAAAATTATAGGTGCCTTGGCTTTCACAATCATTTGTGCGGCTTCCGTAATGTCAAGATTAGAAAAGTTTGAGTAATATTTCGTTTTATTCCTCAAAGGCTCAAGGGAACTATCCATTTTTGCAATATCTACAGGCAATTCTAAATGGGTAGCACCCTTCTTTTCTTCCAGTGCAATCTTAAATGCCCTTCTTACTATCTCCGGAATTCCGTCTGCTTCTCTTATTGACCAAGTCCATTTAGTTATCGGCGTAAACATAGTAACGGGATCCATATTCTGGTGAGATTCCTTATGCATTTGATTGGTAACAGTTTGCCCAGTCACGGCCAAAATAGGTGAATGATCCATATTAGCACTTGCAACACCAGTTGCCAAATTTGTTGCTCCTGGACCAAGTGTGGCCAGACAAACCCCTACCCTATCTGTAAGTCTTCCGTAAACATCTGCCATAAATGCGGCCGCTTGTTCATGTCTTACTAAAATAAATTTGATTTTTTTCGATTCAGCTATTGATAAAATGAGATCGTTCGTTTCTTCACCAGGGATTCCAAATATATATTCTACATTTTCTGATTCAAGACATTTTACAAAAAGGTCTGAAGCTTTCACCCCATTGGGAAGTATATTATTGCTAATAAATATATAACAAGTAAATGACTATTGCTGTCAACAATTCAAATAAAAAACATGAGTAATCTAAATTCGTCAGCCAAGATCTGTCTTAATCCTTATGTCCTTTTTTAATTTTTTGATACGTGTATTTTGATTAAAAATAATAGCAATGATTTGAACTTCAAATCATATTCTACCTTGCAGAACTATATTACCATGGAGTTTTGCCATGATTCATTATATAATCATTGTAATATTTTGTCTTTACGTTAACATCATATGCTTGCCAGAGCCAAAAAATGATATAGATAATTCCAAATGGTATAAAAACAAACGTCAGTGCTAAGATAATCCAACCGGTGACTAGCAGAATGATTCCCTTTCCGATCTTGCCAATATACATATGTCCTATACCGTTGAATCCAAGAATCCCGGCGATCAGAGCGATAACAATCGCTGTTCCAGCATTCTTGGTCTGTGCTGCCATGGTAACTGCCGACGCATTATTTTGTGGTTTGCCACAAACTGGACAGAAGGAGGAATTCTCAGAAGGTAAGTCGCCTCCACAATTTCTGCAGAACACCATAATAGTTATCTCATTTGAAATAATATAAAGATATTATCAAATCCTAGCTTAATTATTACATTATTAGTTAAATATTACAGAACTTTGAGACGAGAAGGCTCATAAAAAAAACATCGACGATTCAAAGAGGTTGATATAATGAATTATTAATTCGAGTGAATCTTGAACACTAATCCTCGGAGTAACGTTTTGGTTACAACTAAATAAACGTCACGAATTGGTGTTATGAAAATTCATTATTATAAACTGTGTTACAATATCGAATCGAATGAGTCATTTGCGTAGCTTTATTTCTAATAATAAATATATGCCATAATAGAAGCATGGTTTGGGCATCTAATACATCTTACTAAATTTGACATTGATTCCCATAGAGATCTTTAAATTTTAGCTAAATACTGACTAGGAAAATCAATCTGTCAAGACTCGTTGAACAGGGATCATTTTATATTCAATCCTGAGAAAAAATCCTATATGAATTTAGCGTTGACTGTGCTTATAGTGGTTATTGGAATAATTAGTATATGGTCTATAAATAAAATGGATAATGTGTACTCTCAGATAGGCACTAACAATACAGACATGTTTCCAGATATATCCCCTAATATCTCATTTACATTGGAACCAAACATTTCCAATAAGAGCGAACTTTCGCGTCAGAATATCCAGCAATCCGTCAATAGTACAAACCCAAACGATTTGATCTTATTAGAGGATCAGTTGAGATTAGCTAAGGAAAAAATTGGACTGGCGGGTATACAAAACAAGGATTGGAAAACGTATACAAGCAATAATCTGGGTCTTTCTTTACAATATCCTTCAGATGTATCCGTTCAAAAAGAAGGGAAAGAGACTAGATTTGATCCGTACAGAGATTTAAAGATAGGTAATATACAGAAAGACGGTTTCAGCATTAGTCCCAGTAATTATGGCAAAAATTCAACAAGCCTTCTGGATATCGTTCAAATTGCAAAAGAATCACACCTGAATATTAAGATGAACAATTCATATTTGATGTTGGTAGAAGATGTGACTCCCATGACTATTCAAGGAGATCCAGGGTATTCTTATTTAATATCCCTAATTGATAACGGGCTGGAAAAATCAATTTTCGTATCAAATAATACATTCCTATTTCATGATGATGACGTTTATAGATTTGTCTTTGTAACTGATACGAAACAATATAATCAAAGCAATGCTATATTCAATCATCTATTAAATTCTTTAGCTTGGGAAACAGATGATAACAGCACAACAAAACAGGGTTTCACAAATCTTTCAAAACCGAGTTTACAGAACTATCAATCCCAAATTCCACAATCAAATCAAACATCTACAAACAATAATACTGCAACTATTGAAACAACCCAAGGTCCAATAAAAATTCAGTTTTACCCTGATGTGGCTCCAAATCACGTCAAAAACTTTCAAGATTTAGCCCGCAAGGGATTCTATGATGGAATAGTATTTCACAGAATAGTTCCAGGATTTGTAATTCAGGCAGGAGACCCTAATACAAAGAATGAGAGTGCAGGCAGAGATTCCTGGGGAACAGGTGGCCCCGGATACACAATAAACCAGGAATTTAACAGCATACCTCATGAAAGGGGAGTATTATCCATGGCGAGGATGCCAGATGCTAATAGTGCTGGTTCACAATTCTTTATAGTGCTTAACGATTCTAAATTTCTGGACAATCAGTATACTGTTTTTGGTAAAGTAACAGAGGGGTTAGATACTGTGGACAAGATTGCAAATGTATCATTAAATTCTCTTGATCAGCCTGTAAATAAGCATCTTGTTAGAATTGAAAATGTAACCATTGAATAAATCCCCCAACTACATCGGTTAATACTTTGCTAATTTTTGAATTCCTCGACTCTCATATAATATTTATATACAAAAAATCATTTACATCACGACCTTTGAAAAAGAGATTAATTTTTTTGCCTAAATTATTTGACCTCTGAGGAAGATGATATTCAATTTAGATATAATCTAAACTTAAAAGGTTAAAAATATTCTCGAGAATGAATTATGGACCTAATACAACATAGTAAAAGAAGTCACACCAGTCAGGATAGGATTCAGACAAGAATTGATCTTGTAAATAGAATTTGGAACTCCTATTCTCAAAGAATTGAGGATAATATGAAAATGATTTTATGGTAGTTTCATTGGTTGCTGTGTTCTGAGAGAGTTCATATTACATAGACACAAAATTAAGAGATAAAAATTGAATTCTCTATTATTATGGAATGTAAAAAAATAATTGCATAAAAAGTCAGTTTTCATCGAAATCAAAAGTATTATATTAATAGTGCTTTAAATCTAATAAACCGACACGCGCTCCGGTGGTGTAGAGGCTCTTTTTGATAAAGACCACACAATCCGGCTAAGCATTTCGCCCTCTCAAGGCGACGATCCCGGGTTCAAATCCCGGCCGGAGCATAGTCAATTCTAATATGCTCTCAAATCACTTCTTATTCCTGATTCTAATTATCTCAAGCATCTCATTAACTAGTTCGATTTCTACCTTTAGGATATCGTGATCCTTTAAATAATATTCGAATTCATTCTCAAGCAAAACAATCCCTCGATCCAAATCCTTGGCGTATTGATTTAATACACTCCTAAGTATAGAACTGTCCGCAGTTATTAGGATGTTTTTTTCATTAGACCTGTCAAAGAAACTATTTAGATTTAACAAAAGATTTTTCTTTTGTTGATCTAACAAATGAATCACTAAATTAAATTGAGCAACAACAATCTGACTATTACTATTCTGGTTCTCCACTTTTATTTGGTTTTGCAATTTTCTCTTGTAATACTCAAATGCATTTTCTATCAATTGTGCGTAGCGTACATATTCATTACTATAAACATCTTTCACTATTTTAATACAATTAAAAAGCCTATTATAGTTAAGATCATCCCTATTTAATCAGAAATAAACAGCTGCTAAGGGTTAACGGTTAATCTATAATTGGAGATTTCGAATTCTTTAGGTAACATTCCATGGTTGCTGCAATAAAAAAGTGCTATGAAAGATCATAGCTAGTATAATAAGTTAATTCTTGTATAAGTTATCTTCTAAAATGTCTTAATTGACATTCGTCGGATTCGTCCGGTGGGCATTCTAATATTTAATAGGTATAATTGATTTTATTTCATTTCGTTAAGATTGTGAAAGCTTACATACTTGGTGGAAATTTTACATCAAACTTAGATTGGATAGGAACAATTAGTTACTCTTAGATATTATTTGGGTGTCCATTAGTTTGGCCAATCCTGGCTGAATCTATATTATACAGATATTTATCAGGAGGATCGATAAATTTCCTATAATAATAGTTACTATTAAAGATATGAAACGATTGTATTAAACCTAATTATACTGATATTTTCGGTTGATTTCTCATGGCCATCACTCTCCCATCTACTCCAATTGCTTCCGAGTCAGAAAATGAAGTTGAAATGAGTTTTCGTATAAAGAAAATCGACGAATGTTATCATTTACTTAGACAATTACATGTCGGTACTTACACTCTATCAATAGAGGACACTCATTACTCGCATAGAAGGCTGGATAAATCCATTCATACCAGGAAGTTAGTAATTGAAGTAAATTATATAGTCGAATATGGGAAGTTTATCCATTTACGTAAACCTTATGTTACTAAACAAATTAAGATAAACGGTAAAAACATCTCTTATTTAAAGACATGTTATACTGAACAACTAGTTAAATTGGCTGATAAACTAAAACAATTTCCCGATTTAGAAGTTAATAATCGGAATATATAATAATCCTATAGCCCTGTTGATGCGAAATCATAGCGAATGTATTAAAAAAATTAGCATAACCTATCTTTTGTGTAGTTTTTATTTACAATTTTTACTGTTATCATACATTACTCCATCTCAATTAAAAGATGGCAGTGAATAAAGAATATTTATGAAAGAATGACAAAAAAAAATTAAGGTACTGATCTGCTGTAGAGTTTTCCTTCTAAGGCTAGCTTGTACATTTCAGCTACGTATGGGTTTCTTGCAGGAGTTTCTGCGCCTAGTTCTACCAAACGTGCATAT
>JAPSGR010000076.1 GCA_031177355.1 Candidatus Nitrosocosmicus sp.
ATCGCTTCTAATGATTATGATTTTTTTCTTTAAATTTAGAAGCTTATTTCTGATTCAAAAAATTTGATATTTTTAAAAATCCTTAACATATTTAATTATAGTAAATTATTATATTCTATATAGTATATGAATATTATATAGGTAATTGATTAATAGCTATGTTAGTTAATCATTTTTGAATGGTTAATTTAAATACCTATAGGATACTCGGTGTATCGCTTTTAGCCTTATCTCTATTAGTTCCAACTTACTTAAATTCCGCAAATGCCCAACAAGTAAATATAAATGGAGCAGGTGCAACCTTTCCATTTCCTCTTATCGATACCTGGAGAGTAGAATATCAAAAAGTCAATCCTGATGTAAGTATCAATTATGCTTCCATAGGTAGTGGCGGTGGAATCAAGCAATTTACAGAAAAAACAGTTGATTTTGGTGCAACCGATGCCCCCCTGTCGCCAACCGAATTTGAAGAAGCAGGCAATCCTGTTCACATTCCAGAAACTATAGGTTCGGTCGTATTAGCTTATAATCTTCCAGAAGTGACGACGCCGCTAAAGTTAACAGGACCGGTTATCGCTGACATATTTTTAGGAAAGATTGCTACATGGGATGACCCAAAAATCAAGGAACTTAATCCAGATGTGAATTTACCGGCCGAGAATATAATTACAGCTCACCGTTCGGATGGATCGGGCACTACCCATGTCTTTACTGATTATTTATCTAAAGTTAGCCAAGAATGGAGTGATGCTATAGGCGTAGGAAAATCAGTACAATGGCCTACAGGCTTGGGAGCACCAGGAAATGAAGGTGTAGCCGCCTCTATTCAAGGTTCGCCTTACTCTATAGGTTATGTAGAGCTAGCATATGCTTTAACTACAGGAATGAACTATGCCTCAATTCAAAACCAAGAAGGTAACTTTATTGCTCCATCAATTAATTCAACGATGGCCGCAGTAAGCGCTGCAGCACCAACGTTACCTGAGGGTTCACAGCCATGGAATAACGTGACTATAACTGATGCACCAGGTCCTAATTCATATCCAATATCCAGTTTTAGTTATCTTTTGCTTTACAAGGAGTTGAGTACTAATCCATCAATTAATGAGCAAAAGGCCAATGCACTGGTAGAGTTTATTGAATGGGCTGTAACTGATGGACAACAATTTGCTGAACCATTGGGTTATGTTCCATTACCGCAGTCTGTTATAGATATTAATGAACAAACATTAACATCATTAACATTTAATGGAAATCCAATCCTTACAAACTAATCTTTTTTATTTTAGTCTATATAGTTTATGTATTCTATATTAATTATATATGTAAAACATAATATCAATATGTTTTCATTTATTGATATACTTTGCCTCTAAAAGACTCTAGGCTTACTCACTCCGAGTTAGTAAAAAAGCTAGATTTACGAAATAAAAAGTCATTCTTTGGAGACAATTTTTTTAAGGCATTAGTCATTGGTGCTTCTCTTTATACTCTGTTAATGGTTGCCCTAGTATTATTTGCATTGACTGAAGGTTCAATACCTATTTTTGTAAAGGAAGGCTTCAATTTTATAACTGGAACTAATTGGAATGCAGTTGAAGGGCGTGAATCCTTTGGTGCTCTGCCTTACATAATTGGAACGCTAGTTAGCTCTGCAATTGCTATGGTGATTGCGGTTCCAATAAGCGTAGGAATAGCCATATTTATTACAGAAATGATACCCAAAAGACTTGGCACAGTTTTATCTTTTGTAGTTGAATTGTTAGCCGCCGTTCCTAGTATTATCTATGGACTTTGGGCATTATTTGTCTTTAGATTCTGGATAAGAGACTATATAGAAGAGCCTCTTCACAATTCATTTGGAGAGTATATTTCCATCTTCGCAAGAGCACCTTTTGGATTAGACGTATTTACAGCAGGAATTGTACTTGCTATTATGATTATACCTATCATTACTGCCGTCTCAAGAGAGGTCATCAAGGCTATCCCTCATTCACAGAAAGAAGCTGCTTATGCTCTGGGTGCAACAAGGTGGGAAATGGTAAGAACCGCTATTTTGCCTTCATCAAAAACAGGTTTGATGGGGGCCTCATTTCTAGGGTTAGGAAGAGCGATTGGAGAAACGATGTTAGTCACATTGATTATTGGAAACGCAATTGGATTGGCTGCTATTCCGACTTCCCTATTTTCTCAAAGTCAGACTCTTTCCAGTATAATTGCTAATGAATTTAATGAAGCATCTAATGATCTTCATCTTTCAGCACTAATCGGACTTGGATTGGTTCTATTCATAATTACAGTTTTTATAAACATAATGGCTATTTTCATAATATCAAAGGTATCAAAGTCATACTCTAATTTGAGGGAATAATATGAGCAAAGATAGTATTAATAATAAAAATAATAATTACAAGTCGATAATTCACGAGACGATTACAAAAAACTCTTCAAAAAGAAAAATGAAAAATAACTTGATCACCATTTTATTATGCAGTTTTGTAATAATCGCGATTATTCCATTGAGTTCTATTTTGATAGAAGTTTTTAAGAACGGTGTTGGTGCATTAAGTTTTGATTTTCTTTTTCATCCTCCCGGATCAATAGGCTCTCAGGGAGGAGGTGTGGGTCCGGCTATTCAAGGAACATTATTGGTTGTAGGGTTTGCTACCATAATAGGCGCACCTGTAGGGATATTGGCAGGGGTATTTCTCTCTGAATATTCTAGCTCGAGTAGGATTTTTGCTTATTTTCTGAGACTTTTTAACGATGTATTGACTGGCATTCCTTCTATTGTTATAGGAATTGTTGGCTATATTACAATAGTATTAACATTAGGCTCATTTTCTATCGTGGCAGGAGCATTCGTATTGTCTATAATAATGATTCCAATTGTTGCCAGGGTGTCTGAGGAGACATTAAAACTAGTACCAAATACACTTAGAGAAGCTGCGTATGGTTTGGGCCTTCCAAAATGGAAAGTGGTATGGCATATTGTCATAAAGGGCTCTAAAAGTGGCATATTAACTGGCATCGTACTAGCTATATCAAGAATTGCAGGTGAAACAGCACCATTAATAATGACTATTTTAGGAACAAGTCTATTTTTTGGCGGTTTTAATTCGCCCGTGGATGCTTTGCCTCTAAGGATCTGGAGACTTGCTTCTCAACCCTATCCATCAGCTCATGAACAGGGATGGGGTGCTGCACTATTATTGATACTACTGGTATTATCTCTAAGTATCGCATTGAGAATGTTTGCTCAAAAAAGGAGCATTACCTTTAAATCAACCACTTGATCTATTTTTTCTATATAATACTATATATTTCCTATAGATAACAATTATTATGATTTTTCGCGTTAAATAAGTATCTCGTGGACGATTTGAATAAATCATTGAACCCTTCTGTAAATGAAGAAATTAATTCCTTAACTTCTGTAGATTCTAAATCCACAAGCGAATCTACTAGTACTTTTACCAAAACTAAATCTGGAGATGAATTTTCTTTGGGATTTAAGATGGAGAATCCCAAGTTATCTGTCCAATCACTTAAAGCCTGGTTTAGTGGCAAACTAGCTTTAAAAGACATTAATCTTAATGTAAAAGAAAAGTGTGTCACCGCATTAATTGGTCCATCTGGCTGTGGTAAAACAACTCTTCTAAGATGCATTAACAGAATGCATGATTTGACTCCTAATGCTACAGCTGAAGGTAAGATTATTTTAGATGATGTTAATATTTATGGTGACGATTCAGATCCTGTTCTCATAAGAAGACGAATGGGCATGGTTTTTCAAAAACCTAATCCTTTTCCTACGATGAGTATTTTTGACAATGTAGCTGCTGGCTTGAAGCTTAATGGTGTTAGAGATAAGGATCTAATAAAAGAAATTGTTTATGATAGTTTACAGGGAGCTGCTCTGTGGGATGAAGTCAAAAACGATCTTGATAAACCCGGAATAAGCTTGTCGGGAGGTCAACAACAAAGGTTATGTATTGCGAGGGCTTTGGCCATGCAGCCAGAAATACTATTAATGGATGAACCTACTTCTGCATTGGATCCAATTGCCTCTTCAAAGATTGAAGAATTAATGACTGAGTTAAAAAAAAACCTGACTGTGATAATTGTAACTCATAATATGCAACAAGCAGCAAGAGTTTCAGATTATACTGCATTCATGTATTTAGGCGAGTTAATTGAATATGGTCCAACTGATCAGATATTTAAGTATCCTAAGAAGGAACTAACTGAGAGATACATTTCTGGGAAATTTGGATAGTCTTGTTTATTAGGTTTTTAATTTATTTTAATTAAAGTGGCAAGATTACTCGACTTGGGGCTAACTAAGGTTAGCAGCATCGTTCTTGATATGGCTAATCTAGCTGAAAGTACGGTTATCAAAGCTGTCACGTCCTATGATGATGATGATCATTCCGCAAAAAAACAGATATATGAATCATCTGCAAAACTTCGATTTCTTCAAGATGAAGTCTCTGAATTAACAATCGAACTCATTGCTAGATTTCAACCTGTGGCAACGGATTTGAGATTTATTAAATCTTGTATGGAACTTGCATATGGTTTTTCAAGATTTGGAAGATATGCTTATGATATTATAACGGTCCTAGAAATACTCGGGCCACTTCAACTTTGTGATAAATCTCCCGTAATGCGTATGTCAAAACTCGTTTTAGAAATGATGGGGCTAGGAGTATCGGCGCTGCGCCTACGTGATAATTCTAATTTAAGCAAAATATATGAAATGGAAGAAATGGTTGATGTATTATTTCGAAAAAGTCTGCGTGAATCATCTCAACTAATTCGATCGAATAATTATTCTGATAATAGATGCAATATCTCCACAGCCTTGATACTGAAATATTTAGAGCGAATATCAGATCATGCTTGTTATATTGCAGATTCAGTTAATTATATTGAAACCGGTATGACAAGTCCTCGAAGATAATCAGATTGATTGATCTTCTGGATCAGTCGATCAATTTCTGTTTATTGTAGTTAACAAGATTTAACTACCTGGAGTAACCATCCGTATATTCATAAGACGATATATGAACGACGACGGTAATCCATCTAAGAAATGCATAATTTGTGGATGCGCTGGCCATGCTTTATTCGGATGTTTTTCTCACTGGACCGGTCATAAAAAAAACAGCGGTAAGTGTATAAAACGGTAGTTGTAGTTGTTACAACTATTTTAATTCATAAAGAGCGATAACTAACTTTAGCAAAATTTTCTCATTAGTACTTTCTGCCAATGGTATAAAGTATTTTTGTGTCTCATCCTTGATTCTGGTTATTTTATCTTTTCTTCTAGAGTTTTTTAGAGATCTAAGTTCATCTAGTCGTTTCGCTAAAACGATGTTCTTTATTAAACTATCCGATTGTTTGACCTTATTGAATTGTTTTTCAATTGTTTGTTCCTCATTTTTGTTAGGTTGTTCTCGATCATAATATTTGTTAAAGAAAGATATTATATTAAATGTCTTTTCACCTAGTTCATTTTTTATATAATCTTTTGTTTCTTTGGAAATTTCTTGTTTAGTCGATATATCATGAAGCAATGCTGAACAAACAAGATCTGGGTCATCAGCATTCATCTCTTCATTCACAATAAGGGCCACTCTTAATGAATGGTTTATTTGAGGTTCAATCTTGTCCTGTTGATATTTCCTTGTCATATTGCCATGGATTCTTAGGGCTAAACCAAAAGCTTTGGAAATTTTTTCTATATCATTCATAGATTTCTCAAAGGGTTTTAATAATTTAGGAAACCCTGTTTTAATAAAATTATTCTTATTATCGCTATCCTTGTACATTCCTAGTGATTTATCCTATGATTTTTTTGGCAATTCATCTTTAATTTACTTTTCATCTTATTATGATACGCTATTTCTATTAATTAAATTTCGAAAGTGTAGATATACATTCATAAGTTTATAATATTTCATCACTTTATTGATTATATTTAGATGATTTCCGATGATACAAACCAAAATGGTGTTGTAAATGTCTCTATTCAGTTTAATGAAATAAAAGTGCAATTCAGCGGAGAGCCTGAAAATGTATTATTGTTAACTATTAAATTTCTGACGAAGAACATCCCGGAGCTGCAGTTGGCTCAGAAAATCGCATTAAATTATTCAGTATCCGAATTGATTGATATGTATTCTTCTATAATTAAAATTACTCCGGAGGGGCCAAAAATCTTACCCAATTTAGGAGAAATTCATAATAAAAAATTTTCTGATAAAGAAATAGTTATGTTATTTCTACTTGGTTCAAAGATCGCATTTGACCTGGGTAAATCTTTTGAAAAAGGGTCTCCTGTTTCTGACATTCAAGCAGCAACGAATCTGAATCCCAAATCTATCAGCTCAAGATTATCTGAATTAGTTAAGGTTGGATATGTCACTAAAAGTGTAAATAAAGAAACCCAAACAGAACCGATAGTCTATGGAATCACTACCATAGGAATCAAATGGCTAAATGATATAATAACAAAAAAAATCTCTCTAAAGTAGTCATTTTTCAAATAACGGTTTCTTTTGTATATATCTATAATTCCTTAAAGTTCCTACCCTAGTTAATATTCCTTCTCTAACCATG
>JAPSGR010000105.1 GCA_031177355.1 Candidatus Nitrosocosmicus sp.
GAAAAAGTATCTCTCTTGATTAGAAAATATATGGATGAACCCAATCTTTGTGAGCGACAGGGAAGGTGCGCTATAGGCTGTATTCCAGGTGCTCGCCATACCAATAATAAAAAGATATTTGACTATCTGAACAATCAAAGTAAAAAGAAACATCTTCTTGTTTATCCTCTCTGCGAAGTTTTTGATATCGAGCCGTTACCAAATACTCAACCATATAAATACAAGTTGCATTACATCGATTTTGGCTCAAGGGAATGGAAGCAGGATAACTTTAGTTGGCCCCAAGGTCTAGACACCTTTAATCTAAATGTAAAGATGTTCAGGTTTGTTGAAGGTGGAACTAGGAGAACAATCGAGTGCAAAAAACTGGTTCTTGCAGCAGGTGCGATAGGAAGCACAGAGATTCTTTTAAAATCAGTTAATACTACTAGGACGATAGGATTAAAACTTCATCTTAGTACAAAGTTGGGAAATAGATATTCTACTAACGGAGATCTGTTGGGAGTAATAAGCCCTACAAAGACAAATGTGCATGCTACAAGGGGTCCTATAGTCACTTCTGCTATAAAGTTTAAGGAAGGATCCAATTTTGTTTACACCATAGAGGATAGCAGCATACCAAAAATGTTTTCAGGAATATCCAAATTACTTTCAAATGGGACTTTATTTAGAAGATTGCTTACGTTTGCAGGAACAGGTTCGGTTCAGTCTATCCTGACCCTCATCTCTCAAAACCCTCCTTCGATTCCCATAGTAGCAGGCAATATTCCTTTCCAGTTTTCAGAAAATGACTTGGATAATGTATTGCTCCTTTCAGGAATGGGCACAGATACATCAGATGGAACGATAAAACTCAAGGATATGTGGAAAAACGATCCAGGTAGAGACATGACTGCATTAGACGTGTTGGATGTAGATTTTGATTTAAGCAAGTTGACTCCACTTTTCTCAAAAATGATTCACCAGATGGAAAGAATTGCAAAAACTATAGGAAAGAACGGAGTATCGAGTTTCTCCACTCCTCTATGGGATTCAGCAGACGTCGCAGGAAATAGCACAATTGTATTGCACAATCTTGGTGGATGTTCTATGGGTAACGATAGAAACGAAGGCGTGGTAGATAATTTTGGTAAAGTATTCAAAGGCGATGGAGCAAACTTGACCGATCGCTATGATGATCTACGCGTAGTAGATGGAGGTATCGTTCCAACCTCGTTGGGGGTTAATTCTTCATTAACCATATCTGCTTTGGCCTTTAGAATTGCAGAAGACCTAGTAGGGGGACAACAACAGTATCTTCCAGTGGAGCCTGTAACGGTTGGAACAAATAAAATATACTTTCCAAAATAATTTTTCTTATGGAGAAAGAACAAGGTAATCAATCTTACACTCGATGCCTTAAAATAATAAAAAAATGATAATGGAGTCTAATGATCTTAAATGTTAATTAATTTTCTAAAAAATCAATACTTGAATGCAGTTGGTTTAACAAATTTCAATGATCGAACATAACAGTGAATTTTACCAAAGATTGGCCTTCAAATGGGCTCCCATAAACTATCAGCATATAAGGCTAATCCCCTCAGATAAATATTATCAAACAAAAAAAGATCTTCTTGTTCCAATTACATTAAACTTCTATAAACAAAAAAAGGACAACTTGGAATCATGTTGGGATACAAAAAACATCCGCCAAAGATTGCGAGAAATTGACCTAGAATTTCTTTTACCCGTAGTTTACTTTTCTGTTGCAGAAACAGAAACTCATTACTTTATTCTTTATGCGTTTTATCATGCAGATGATGACACGCACCCAAATGACCTAGAAGGATGTCTGCTCATTCTTGAGAAAATGGATCTAAATGAAGTGCTTTTGGGAATGATAACTGTAGCACATCATGATTTTTGGCTATATGCTTATGAGAAAAGTGTCAAGCAAGCGTCAGGTAAGGAATTCCCAGATGATTTCAATCTTGAGGTTGATATGGATATAGATTTTTTAAGACCCTTAATTCAACAAGAAGTTGGAAAACATGGTCTCAATGCATTAGGAACCAAGATAAATCGTTTTACTAAAATCTTGAATTGGCTTCGTTCTTTATTAAGTATTTATCCAGATGTAGTTGTTTATGCCCCCGGGGATAAACCAAGATACTATGATGTCAAGTCAATCTTTAAAGGAAGAGGCACTGCTTATAGTCCGACCTTTCAATATGAACTAATTGACATTTTGGATCCGGAAGAGGGATTTTGGAAACGATGGCGTAATAGACCTAATTCAACATTTCAAGAAAATGGACAATTTCATGGAGGAGCCGCAAATCCGCCATGGTTGTGGAAACAATTAAAAATAAATTTTCAAAGCAAAGACGAAGTGGGTTTAATATGGTATGATCCTGCAAAATTAATAAATCGATTATTTAAACCCGGCGAAGGTAGAAAGGACTTTAGTTCTAAATATGTTCGTCGTATGGATGGAACTAATTAAAAAATCCTAATTCAAAATATCAAAATGATATTTCACCCGATCCGACAAAATCCTAGATTTCTTTTATTTCAGGTTGTTTGAACCCTAAAATATAGTCAAATTTGTTACTAATCCCTACGGGTTCAATACTACATATCTCTTTTTATTGGTCCATTAAAAATCCTATTCACTTTTATTATGACTGCATTCTAGGGACTAACCTTTTAATTAATATCATTTATCCTATAGGAAAAGATAATTTTCTAAAGTTAGCCTGCGAATTACATCACTCATTGAATTACATCTCATCCAGTCCACTTTAATAGTACTGTTAGCGAAGTATTGGTATTACATTCTGTAGTGATCACATTTTAACGATCA
>JAPSGR010000017.1 GCA_031177355.1 Candidatus Nitrosocosmicus sp.
CCTGGTGTGACACCTATAACTTGAAATGTAAGTCTACCACCAAAGTACGGTACCATTACATTATCTCCTTTTATCAGAGGTACGCTTTCAAGAGCATCAGCTAAATATCGTTCATCAATTGGAGGAATAGCTTCTAATGGTGCTACAATCACTTTTTCTGCAGGAACAGCCTTTATTTTTCTAACAATTACTGTATCACCAATGGCTACTCCAGCATTATTTCTAACAAGACCATCAACTCGGATGATACCCTTACCCTCATCTGAAGGATAAAGAGGTAAACATTTTGCAACTGTTTTGCGTTTACCCCTTATTTCCACGACATCACCAGTAGATGCGCTTAAAGCATCCATAGAATCATAATCAATTCTAGCAACACCACGACCAACATCTCGGGTATATGCTTCAAGCACCTTTAAAGAGAGAGTATTACTTTGAGACATGATTACTACCTAATATTTAATAACATACTACTTATACACTTTTGTAAATCGAATCATCAGAAAAATGAATCTATTAGTTACAAAAACCAAAAAAAGAGCGGATTATTTCGATCCATAAGAAGGGTTAGTATTAGTAATTATAATTGTAATAGTAATTGGAATCGGCCACGACATACATCACTACTGTTTAATCAGACCTACAAGTGGAGCATTTGTAAACTCCTTTGATACCGCAGATTGTGAATCAAAATTTATGAACAGGACGCGATTATCTATCAAACTTATGGAGACACCGATGCCTTTATAGGTATTAGTCTCATCCGAAACTGTTGCGTTATTTGAACGAATTTCCTCAACAACATCTATCTTTCCTGAATATGTAACATCTTCATTTTGTTGTTGAACGGAACTGCCTATAAAGTTTGACAACTCATACGATGTTGTATTTGTAGATCTATCAATTGATGAGGTATTGGTTTCAGTTGCAGTTTCATCTGCAGTTTCATTTGCAGTTATAATAGTTTCAGAGGAGTTAGAAAAAACAGGTTGTTTAGTAAAACTAGCATTGAAGGATTTAGAGCCATCATCTTTAGTAACAAGAGACCAATTACCGTAAATACTATAGACTATAGATCCATTCTCCTGATCAAATTCTGAACTTACAATTGTTCCGTTGAGGTTGCCACTAGAAGTTTCTCCTGATCCAACATTGTTAGTGGATGTGTTAGAGGTTGCTTCACCATCACAAGTGCTACGAGTTGTACTAGTAGTCTTTCCATTCTCATTTGTTTGAGATTGTATTGAGATGTTGTTTTCACAATTATTGTTATTGTTACTATTTTCACTATTTTCAATAGTTGATTGAATATTTTCTTGAGTTTGTTTCATAAAATCATCAAAATCCAGTTGTGCAACAACAGGTCCAAAACTGATAGATGTTGATACTAATAAAGTAGATAAAACGGCTATAACATAAGCTGATCTTTTAACACAATAATTATTCATAAAACCATGATTTTGAAAGATATGGAGAAAATAATTTTTTTTACTAGTCATTTATAATTCGTAATTTATATACACAAAATATGATTTATGTTTTTCTGAATAAAAGATAGGGTTTTATATTAGTCTAATTTCTTATATAAAATAATTATAAATGATTTTGCTTATCAACGCGATTGCTAACATGTTATCTAGAAAAATGAAAGGTAAATGAAAATACAAGCTCCCGAAATTGACAGACTTGCAGGAATTGAGTATTATACAACTTCGATTCAAGGAATTGGCGGCTACATAAAGAAATATTATGACGATTTTTCCGTTAAAGAAATAATTGCAGACAGGTTTCTAAATCAATTAATTGAGGTACCGACAAGGATTAATCCATTTCCAATATATAAAATAGAAAAAAAAGGTATTGATTCTAGCCATGCAGTCATGCTTGCAAGGAAGAAGACAGGATTAAATCTTAAGATTGTGGGAATAAAGGATGCTAAAGCAACTACAGTCCAATATGCGAGCAGCAATAGTATTTATGGTGCAAAAGCAAGGAGCACAAATTACGAGATTGGACCCATCAAACTTAGTTTAATTGGATACTCGAAAAGACCTATAGAAAAGAGGAGCCTCGTTGGAAACTCTTTTAGAATAAGGATCACAAATCCAGATAGATTTAAAGTAAATAATATTACAAAATTTTTTCGAGAAATTAATGACTTGGGAAACTATTATGGCTTACAAAGGTTCGGTAGTGAAAGATTGGTAACGCATCTAGTCGGCAAGGCTATTCTTGCGCGGCAATTTGGTCAAGCTGTAGAAACATTATTGACACATACTACCAAATATGATTCTAAATTTAGTATAGAAATAAGAGAAAAATTAAGAGATATAAGAAATAATCCATCAATTCTGAAGGAAATTCCAAGAGGGATGGATATTGAAAAAAATTTAGCTCGTGAAATTTTAGATGGAAAAGACCCAATAACAGTTCTTAGATCAATCCCTATAACAGTAAGGCGACTTTTTGTTCAAGCATTCCAATCGTTTCTTTTTAACAAGACCCTTAGCAAAGCTATAGAAAAAGATCTTTCACTCATTCAGCCAGAAAGAAATGATCTTTGTTTTGAGGTACCTAGGAACAGTCTAGAGTTTGGTAAAATACGAAAATTCACAAGTGAAAGGAAAGAAGCAAAAGACATTGTAATGTTACCAATTATAAGGCTTCCTGGATATTCATTTCAACCCGGAAATAATCGATTTGACAACATAATCAAAGACTTTATGAAAGAAGAGAATATTACTCCAAAAGATTTTTTTATAAAAGAAATTCAAGAACTTAGTGAATCTGGAGGTTTCCGACAGGCATGGTTTTATTGTAAAAATTTTAGATACGAGAAAGACAATGACTCTTTAATAGTAGAATTTACGACGCCTAAAGGGTCATATGCAACCATATTATTAAGAGAAATAGTTAAACCTGCGGACCCAATATTATCTGGGTTTTAGGTCAAAAAAAATATAGTATAGTTATTTGACTAGACTTTATTCATATAGACATACTTATTTGTTATTCAAAATAGTTAATATCATAGTGGTGAAATAGAATTTCAATCAAAAATACTTTGCCATTATTTAAGGCATTTATCACCATAGGCATTCTGGTATTCTTATTTGGATTCTCATTTATTATACTTGACATAGTTGTAAATGCATTTACGGAAGGGTTACGAGAAATTGGGATAAGATTTGCAATCGCTGGATTAGTCACTATTGGTATTTCTTTTATTTACAAGTATCATATAGTTATAGGATTTATCTTAAGGAGTTTTAAAAATAAATTGACAGATCAAGATAGATTTTCAAAATGGCACAAACCATGAACATATATTAGTAGAATTTATAATTGCCAAAAAATTGTTTAATCAAATTTATGAAAGTGAATCTACAAATCAATTGATTCAGATAAACCACACTATTAATGACATTGTTCTGATATAAACAATTATTAGTTATAAAAAAGAAAATCATTAATTGGCCATTTGACAATTGAAGTAGTACGATATGAATTTGATGAATACCCTGAGCAACTTCGCATTTATTTCATAAAAGTAATAAAATTGATTATAATTTCGAAGCTGAATTGTCTTGAAACAAACAGAGTCTCAGCAATGTATTTTCATGAATTGGTAAACAGAATAGAGGGATGTGCCTATCACTCAATAAAATATGGAAAGCCCATGTTATTCACTGAATTTATGGGATATAAATTCAATTACCATTCAGTAAGGGTTACAATAAGAACTGTTAATAATTACGCGATAGAAATATCTCTCGAATCAATAATTCAAGAGTTTGTAAAATTCTTTGATAAGCTCAGCTCAGATACTAGAGAGATAAAATGGGACGTATCTACCACAGGCACAGAAGGCGAAGAGAAGATAACATTTTATTTACTAGATTCATTCATTGTTTCACTTTACATTTTGATGACTTTATCTTCACGAGATAAAGATAGTTTGCTTGGAAAAAATATTGAAATTAAGGACGTATCACTTACTAGGAAAATATTAAATATTGAAGTATTAGTAAATGAGGAAACTATTATTATTGATTTAGATCCCAAATCAAGAGACAAAGTGGTAGTTTCGCTTGACAACTATATAAAGACAGGAGAAACAATAAAGAATTTAATGTTGCAGAATTACATACATTAAGTCAATTTAATAGGATTTGAACTTATGTCCACCAAGTCACTCCTCTATCTAACATAGCTGCTAGAAATAATATGGCTATAGACAATCCTACAGTAACACGTCCTAAGAATATTATTTTGCTTCTCAAGGATATGAAATATTCATCAGGAACATTATAATTCAATATTCGTTTCTCGACATTCTTATTTAATATTAAAATATGAATGATATAAATGACAAACAGAAAACAAACCATTATAATTTTTGTTAAAAGTACATATCCATATGTGGATTCAAGCAGTAAAAGTGGCTGATCAAAAAATGAACGGGCGTTATAAATCCCAGTAATTACAAGTATTAATAATGAGGACCCGCCTAAATAATTAAATCTTCGACCTACTACGACCATGAACGGTATCCGTTTATTTAGATCAGGCATAGTTTTTTTTAAAAGAGGAGCTAAAACAATCCCTAAAAATATGGAGCCCCCAACCCAAATTGATGAAAATATTAAGTGAATCCAAACTACTAGTGGATCGTAAATATTCATCGGATAATACTATACAATTAGGTCCATAATATATTATATAAACAAAGTTTTTTAATACCAATCCTCTACACATTAAATCGATAGTAATTGTTTTTAAGTAGGCGAAGATTAATTTTGATTGGCACTGCTACTGTTATAGTAGGAGTAATTATTCTACTACCATTAATACTAACAATAACATTGCCAGACTTGGGGGCAATAAGCATCATTGTCAAGAAAATTGAACTCGAAGATATATCTGATGACAACAATACGGCAACATTGAATGTGATATTCAACATTCAGAATCCTACGAGCCAAGCATTAACTACATCTAAAATTGATTACGAGCTTTTTGCTGATGGCGAGTCTCTTGGAGAACATTCAAAGTCCTATATAGACATTCCAGTAAATGGCAGACCTCAACTCTTATCTAATACGGATACAAACATTAGTTCAATAATCGAAACTTCAATTTCAGACAGGAATCTCGATGTAGGTCTCTTAAGGAATAATCAAACTATAGAGGATATAGACTGGACAATTAACGGTAATGCCATAATAGAATCAGGGTTTAGCTCCGCTCCAAAAATATTTAATGCAACGTGGTAGACTGTGCTTTATTCCCCATTTTGCTTTACTTGAATTCTAAAGAATAAAATAATAATAGAGCAGGCGATCTTACAATAAATCTTGATCGCTAGTTTGTTGTTGGTTGATCATGAATTTATCGAAAGAAGTTAAAATCCACTCTTCAATGATTTGGCATTTCGCAGGACTGTATTGATTTGATTCATCCTCGTTAGAACAAAGATGTTGATATGAGCAACAAAGACAAGGAGCCCCTTCTACCATACTAACGTCAATAGGCTTTTGTTCTTCGGTGTCCATAGAAAGAGATTTTTTTACTACTAATTTGTATGTCCACCTTCCCCGATAGAGAGCTTTTTCACGTGTGATCAATGACTGTTTTTCTAAATTTCCCACTAACCTTGAACCATCTCTACTATCTAATGAAAATAGCTTGCATAGTTCGGTTTGAAAAACACCCTCTTCACCACTTGTGGTAATAGCGTCAAACACTTTATCAATAAGATCACTCTTCGAACGAACAGATAATTTTGAACCAATAATTTCAGATGACAAAACATAGTATAAACAACAAAATGATATAAATGTCTTTATCGCCTTTATTGATTAGTACTATAAGATGTACTCGATTAATTCCACTATAGATATTATCTATCTAGTTTAGAAAGTATTTTTAATATTCTAATTCTCTACTTCTTTCATTAAATTACAACAAAACACCTTCCTATTAAGTTTAGACGCGGAGATCAAGTACATTCTGACTTCACTTGACTTATAGTAAAAGATCACCTACACTATTTTTAATTCTTTCAGAAAGTAAAAATTGACCTTTATAAATTTGTTTCATTGATTAATATTCTATCAATATATTACAATAGCTTTATCTATCTAAAGATGGGGGCTAGAAGCTACTTTTATTTGTATCAGCAGAATACGTATGTCTATTACCTATGATACACACATATTTTAATTGGAAGTTTGAAGGGCACAATCATGGTAGTTATATGAAGGCCAGGTAAAAAAAGGTCAACTGCAATATAGGATTAAGGAAAAGAAAGCATAACCAAATATCAAACTACACGCTTCATAAAAGAATTGAAGAATTCTAGAAACCACAAAGTATCCCGAGATAATTTAAGATTAAATCAATAAATTAAAAAATCAATCAAGGACTACAAAGGAAATGGAATATATATTATGCGTCTATCAGTTTGGATGGAGACAAATTTACATCTAAATATTGAACCGGTTAATGAAATAGGTGTTCTCTCCGTAAGTAATGATTTATAGTAAGTATTTTCACCTTTAGGTAATCTACTTCAGCAAAACTAAGGTTTTCTCATTGACTAAAATTCTTCCTTTTTGATGCGAGAAATTCCTTAGTCAAATTAGATAAGTCAGACGTATCGTGTCCTCTTGCCTGGTCTACCATTCTCTTAAAACTCTGATAATTACTATCTCCCTCTGGAAGATTCTGCATTCGTGCTCTTAATGATTCAATCATTTGATTATTCAATTTTTCAAGTTCAGATAATTCTCTAATTGGAATTTGATTAGAATGAAAAAAATCGGGCATAAATCCACGGTTTATTCTCTGAGTATGACGATTTACAAAATCCATAATGTTCAATAGTTTATAGCTAATAAAAGTATTTTTTTAATCAAATTAGTTGGCGTAGATTTTTAATTAGTCCCTAAAACTATGTTGTAGAAAGTTTGAATCAATAAACTCTCCATCCATACTTTCATTATATTTTTTGCACTGATCATTTTATTTAAAAGCTATAACAGATGTTAGATTAAACATATTTATAAATAATTCTGAAATGGGAATTTCATCTCTCGTTGATAATATTGTTATAATAATTATGATCTACTTTAGTCAAAGACATTTGAGAAACCAACTCAACTAGTTCATTGAAGAAATCATTGCTTTGATTATATGTCTCATTTCCAGCAGCATGCAGCCAAAATCGTCGCCTCACTAAAGGGTGATTTTGGTCCTTATGATTAACATATTTCATAATGGGGCCGAATTGAAGCACATATTTACCCTTCCACAAGCCTAGACCCACATTATGTACTATCTTTGGATATTTTACTAAGATTTTATTTATTTTGGATGGCTCAACAAAGTATAAGTTCACATTATTTTCTGAATGCCATTTTATGAAAAGAAGGGAACTATTTTGATTCTTCATTATATCGTTATCAAGTTTCTCTTTTTCCATAATCAAGAATCTGATACTACTCCTTGCCATTTCTGAGTGTTTTAATCTACTCAAAGATTTTTCCTGGTAACTCAATAGGTTCAGCGGCTCACTGTTCTGTATTTCCCAATATTCTCCAGGTGGTAAGTAAGTCGCAGAAATATATTCATTTCCATTTTCAAATAAAACTTGATAAATCAACCCGGTGGAAAGGAGACCAATCTCTAATCCCCTAGAGGGATTAGTAAGATCCTTAAACTTTTCTAAAATAGTGTCGAACCGGGCCTCACAGAAATTTTGAATAGGAATTACAAAGGTGTCATCAAATTTATGATAATGAATTAAAGGTTTGAGATCCATGCTAAATTCGATATCTGAATTATTGCCATATTCATCAGCTTTATAAAAGGAATAGACATTTTCTAACTCGTTATGATGTTTTAGCATGATTTTTCCTTTATCATATAATGACAAACCATACTTATTTTTGTCAAATAGATAATCATTTTTTATTTTTTGATATGCAAAATCAGTCAATAGGATTTGATTAGGTCTAGCCATATCCATTATCCGCCGTGCGAGAACCAATTCATGACCCCAAGGCGCAAATTCTTTATGGACTCCATCATTAAAAGAGAGAAATGATCCGAAACCGATCCCTATACGTACAAAAATTTTCTCTTTTTCGGGCAAAGATCTATTATATTCCTTGATATTCTTATGAATGTAAACAGATAATTCTAACGGAAAATTATACTTCAAAAAGACTATAAGCATACCGTCACCAGTAAATGACTTGTAAATTTCGGGTTCCTGTAGAGAGACAAGATATGATGTTATCAAGCCTTTAATAATGGCTATTTTTTCCAGCTGACATGATATGGACAAGTTTGGGTTTGAAGAACCGACAATATCTATAAAAAAATACCATCCATCCTCTATATCCTTTTCAAAATCTTTACGATTCATGGTTCTAATAGATTATATGTTAAGTTCAATATGCCAATTTATAATTGTTAAAGTTATTATGACAGATATCCGTTTCTCGTGAAAAATTTATGAAAATTATCAACATATTTATCCCCTCATTTGAGTATTATGATAGATCATTTTTTGGTGCTTGATTCTACTTCCATCAGCAAAAATATAGCAATACACTGTGAAGGACTATCAAAAGTGTATGGCACTCAAACAGTGGTTGATGATCTCGCCTTAGAAATTAGTTATGGAAGTATATTTGGATTGTTAGGTCCTAATGGAGCTGGAAAAACTACTTTGATAAAAATACTTACTGGTTTGTTAAAGCCTAGTAAGGGAAGAGCAGTTGTCGCAGGTTTTGATACAAACGTGCATTCAATAAAAGTCAAGGAAAACATAGGATGGATATCATCCGAGGTAATCCTGGATGAGTCACTTTCAATCATGGAAAATATTCATATTCAAGCAAGAATGCACAATATTGGTAAAGACTGGAAAGATAGAGCTGTTGCTCTTTTAAAATATTTTGAATTAACGGATACTAAAGTAAAAAAAGTTGAAAAACTTTCCACTGGGATGAAAAAAAAGTTAGAAATTGTTATGGCATTGCTGCACAAGCCTAAAATCTTGTTCATGGATGAACCTACAATAGGTCTAGATGCGAATACAAGACAACTTCTTTGGAGTTTTATAAGAAGAATAAATTCGATGTATGGGGTTACAATATTCCTAACTACTCACTATATTGAGGAGGCGGATGCATTATGCGACAACATAGCTATTATTAATAATGGAAAGGTAATTGCTATGGGACCACCACAATTACTCAAATCTCAAGCTCATGGTGACATAATAGAAATTACTTTTTTTTCATCATTTGACTACAAGAATATTAAAAGTATATCTGGCTTGATTCATATTGAAGAAATAGGATCGATCGAGGAAAGCAAAA
This sequence comes from Candidatus Nitrosocosmicus sp., assembly GCA_031177355.1. Classification (GTDB taxonomy): domain Archaea; phylum Thermoproteota; class Nitrososphaeria; order Nitrososphaerales; family Nitrososphaeraceae; genus Nitrosocosmicus. The sequence continues at coordinate 9,396 of JAPSGR010000017.1, forward strand.
CTTTTGAAAACCGTATAAACAAATCTCTGAAATTGCGTATAAAAGTTAACAATGCTGAAACAGTATTGCCAGAATTGATTTCCAAGATATCAGAAAATCAATCTTATAATATAGAAACAATTAGAATTGAAAAGCCAAATCTAGAATCAGTTTTTTTGGAACTTACAGGAAGACGATTTGAAGATATCGAAGAGACCGCAAATATCAAAAGATAGCCTAAAAGATATGATAAGAACAATCAACCAATTCATTGGATTATACATAAGAGAAATAATGAATACATTTAGAAGTCCAGCTGTAATCGTTCTTAGTATAGTACAGCCGTTACTCTGGATAGTTTTTTTTGGTAGTAGTTTTGCGCATGCACCAATTGTTTTTTTAGAAGATTTTTTTCAGACCGATAATTATGTAGCATTTCTTTTATCAGGACAATTAGCCACATCGATGCTATTTGTAGGGATGTTTAGCTCTTTGAGCCTTATTCAAGATAAGAAATCCGGGTATGTTAGAAGAATAATGGTTACCCCTACGAAAAACTATGTGATATTTTTATCCAAGGTATTTGGTGCCACAACACGTGGCATGTTACAAGTTCCTATAGTGTTTATTGGCGTTATGATTCTCGGTGTACAGATTCCTGATGTGATAGGATTGGTAATATTTGTATTATCACTTGTGTTACTAAGTTTAGGCCTTTCTTCAATTTACCTTCTGTTAACCATGACAAGTTCAGACTGGCAAATTCCTACATTAATATCTAATTTTATAAATCTGCCTCTAATGTTTGCGAGTACGGCCCTGTTTCCTAATGATAATTTTCCTCCATGGATGCAAATTATTTCAAATATAAATCCAGTATCATTTTCATCTACCTTTGGAAGAGAGATAATATTTTCAGGAAATATTTCTGAGGTTAATTGGATAAATTTTTACTATTTGCTATTTTTTGCAGGTATTATGTTACTAGTTGGAATAGTTGTGGCGAACAAGACACTAAAAATAGATTAGACCGATTTTACAATCATTAGGATTGTGACTCAAACTAACAATACATCCCCCTCTTGACATTGTTTACTTACTCATTTGACTTACATTTAATTTGAATTAGATAATCATAATCAATTTCTAAATTAATTTTACACGACTGAAGTGGACAGATCAATTCATTCTCTTAAGTTCTTTGAGTGCCATTTTAATTCATACCGTTAAATCCGTCGGCAAGATAATGAAATATGCCAATATCTCAATGCTATTTATTGTAATACTATCACTAACAAGTTCTCATTTGGAAAAAGGAATCAATCGCGACAAGAGTATAAAGTCAGAATAGACCTAAATATTCACTAACAGCTCTAAATGCGGAGTTACCAAGATTTGTTCTTAGGTTGCCTTAGCCAATAAAGAACCAAATTAGTCCGGGTATGGTATCTGTACCCTTTTGGCTTGAATTATCTTACATATAGATTAGTATTTTTCCTCAACATAGGACCATAGTGGATACAAGTCACCATGTATATTATAGATACACTTCCATGAAAGATGAGAAATAGAATTCAGGCTACTTACGATTCGCCAACAAATACATTATGAATATACTAATTAACAAAAAAAGAAAACTGAAAATTATAGGAGCAAATTATGAGGCAAGAAGACGATTATCGTGTCAATTGGGTGATAGAGAAAGTTCCATGTTTATAATTGGCAATAGCACGGTGAATTTATGAGTTATCATAATTTGATATAAGATTTCCGTATTTTTAATCTTCATTCCGTTGTTAGTTGAAGCTTGTTGACTGCTTGGTCTCTTTTATTGTGTTTCTATTTATAATGGACATAAATTAATGAGACTTAATTCTTTAAAAAAAAGAAAATAAGAATGATTTGAATAATTCTTAGATAAGAAGGTACAATAAGTCCAAGATTTATTTTTAAATTAATCAGGACTAATCTATGAATTCCAACAGTCTATGCGGTCACCGGGATTTGAAGTCCCGCTTTGTCTATATTAAAAGACAAAGTCCCGGGTTACGGGCTTTCTCCATATAGATAATATACATGGAAGGCCAGTGTCCTAACCAAACTAGACGATGACCGCAACAACAATTCTTCTTATTTATTCTGATATTAACTTTTCCAATATCGGAAAAAGTAATAATACCTAGAAAGGTTAGTATAGTTAAATCCTACTTTCTTTTATTGGAAAAAATATAATTGAGCAAGCTATCTATCGCCTTGTTTGTCAGCTTATGTTTATAGTATGAAGATCCTTTTTTTGGTTCTTCACTCAATTTGTCTTTTTGAATTAAGTTATAGGACCTATGATCTAGTGCTCCTTCAAACATTACCTTAAACCTCTCTCCGAATTTAGAGGCTACAATTGAATCAAATACTTCTCTTTGCCAGACGGATCCGACAAAATAGATAGTCGGCGGGTTATTAAGGGAACTTATTCTATTCCACGTGTTATTTAATACGGACTCGATTGTTTTAGAATTATTATCAAGTTCAATGTATTGCGCCGAGATTCCTTCAGCTATCAAATGATCTTTAATTATTTTATGGAAAATATTTTCAGTTACCAAGATAATGGTAGTATCAAATTTATCAGGTTTGGACTTCATTATAATATTGAATGATTGAACACACAATGCAATTCTAGCCTTTACAAAATCTGGTAAAGAATCATAAGAAACTTCTTGATTTGATTGTACACGTTCCGCCTCATTCTCAGAAAGATTCTCCGCGTTAAATTTGCAATATAATAATATCAAGTTACCATATGTAAAGGCCTTGTCGGACAATTTGTTTAATTGTTGTATGGTTATCAAATTTATAGGTAGCGAAAAAAAATTAAAAGCTATTTTACGAGTTGGTATTTAGAACGATAACCTCTTGGATTTATCATCATGTCGTTATAATTAAAAGATGAGGAATTTCCAATGATTATGGTCGTTATCATACCCATCATGTCTGGAAAATTTAACATTCTGTCTAAATCGGTAACAACAATTGACTGACTTTCTCTAAACGCACCCTTAACAATTGCCACCGGAGTATTAGGATTTCTATATTTTAGAAAGATATCCCTTGCATCTCTAAGTTGATGTATGCGTTTCTTACTCGATGGATTGTATACAACAGTAACAAAATCACCTAAGGCGGCCGCCTCAACTCTCTTTACAATTATTTCCCAAGGTACAAGCAAATCACTCATACTTACTACAGCAAAATCGGTCATTAATGGAGAACCGATTAAGGCACTGCAGGAGTTCAATGAAGATACGCCAGGAACACACTCTACTTCTATGCCTTGATTTTTTTTCCATCCCTTTTCGGCTAAGATTTCATATATCAATCCCACCATTCCATATATACCAGGGTCTCCTGATGATACTAATGAAACTATGTTACCTTTTTCGGCAAACGCTATTGCCTGATTTGCGCGGTCGACTTCTTGGGTCATTGGATATCTATAAACTTCTTTACCCCCGATTAGATCTTCAACTAAAGACACGTACGTTTCGTATCCTACAATGATTTGGCTTTCTTCTATGACTTTTTTTGCTCGAAATGTCATATGATCATGATGGCCTGGACCTACTCCGACTACATATAATTTGCCTAAACTCAATCTAAAAACTGTAATAAGTATATTTCATTTATTTTTTTCTTCGACCTATTAATATAACACAAAGTTTTATTTCTTCAGTATAATCTTACTTCCAACAAGAATTTTTAGAAAAGATTGAATCATTGATTAAAAGGTCTTTTTCTATAAAAAGCTCGAATTAGGTATATACTTCTGGTCCAAGCCAAATTCTTGGTGCAGGCTCCTAACGGCCTTTTCGCAATCGGCATCATTGACCACAAATGCAAGGCTTAATTCAGATGAACCTTGAGCTATCATTATTACATTAACATCATTTTTTGCAATGGATGCAAATATTCTGCCTGCTATACCTTTTATGCCACGCATACCTGATCCTACTACTGTAACAATTGAGACATTTTCCAAAACATTGAGATGCTTAATGATTCTACCCAATAGTTTGAGCTCCAATGAGGTTATTGCCTTCCCCAGGTCATCTTGTCTCAGAATCATTGAAATACTAGATTCAGAAGGTCCTTGTGAAATCATCATTATATTCACCTTATTTTTGGCAAGTGTTTCAAAAATGCTTGCTGCAGTTCCAGGTGCCCCAACCATTCCACCCCCACTAACGTCTATCAATGCGGTATTCCTTATTGCAATTATTGATTTTACGATATTATTTGAAATTTTCAGATTTGGAGTAATAGTGGTGCCTGCATGGTTTAAATCCATAGCATTTCTGATTTTTATTGGGATATTAGAATCCATTACAGGTTCGAGAGCCCTTGGATGAATATACTTGGCCCCAAACAAAACCATTTCGGCCGCTTCACTATAAGAAATCTCAGGTAAAACCTGTGCTCCCTTTACAATCAATGGATCTGCAGTCATCAATCCATCGACATCGCTCCACAGATACACTACATCTGCATTAATACAATAAGCAATTATCGTAGCAGTATAATCTGAACCACTACGTCCCAGAGTTGTAACATGATCGTGTTGATCTGCTGCTATATATCCGGTTACAACTGGAATTGTGTTCTTTTGAAGTATCGGAAATAGTTTTGCATTTACACGAAATTTTGTAGTGTCCATTAAAGGGCTCGCTTCACCAAAATTTGAATCTGTAACGATACCAATTTCCTTACCTGTAAAGTAATTGGAGTTTAGACTTTGACTTCTCAAAGAATAGCAAACAATAGGAGCCATCAAGCGTTCTCCAAAAGAAAGAATATGATCTAGAGATCGTGGAGTAATTTCAGCTATTAAAACTAATCCCTCCAATATCGCCTGAAATTCTCGCATTATATATAACACCCTATCCTTAGCTTCCTGTTGCATTGTAGGATCATCTATTACTTCATTTATCAAATCAAGATGAAGCAAACTCATTTCATCTATGAAACCTTTGATTGCCCTCTTATCATTTCTAGCCAATGAATCTGAGAGCATAAAAATTTTATCGGTGACGCCAGATATTGCCGATATCACGCAGACAAGTTCATTATTATTTGACTTATTTTTAAAAGATTTCACTATATTTACGAGCGTCCTTATTTTTAAAGGCGAATTCAAAACTGAACCGCCAAATTTCATTACAATTCTCATATTATCGGATTAGATCCATTGTCATACAAGGATATTAATAGAGTACTCCAAAATCAAGATGTATATACAACATTATTTTGCGACGAAGACGTATGCCAGTGGTAATTATGAGTTTCTAATCTTGAACTCGCGGGGCCAGGTAAAAATGAATACGACCGATATTAGCTATGCGAAATTCAAGTCTAATAGGCATTTTAGTAGAATATTCTATAGCAGCTGTTACTCCCATCGAGCTTACAGATTTTACTATTTTAAGCAAATAATCAAGGCTATATGTGGCCTTTGATTCTTCCTTGACTTCAATTTCCTCTAATCCCTCGCTATTTGGTTCCATAATCACCACTGCTTCGCCGGTATCACTTTTCCCAACAAACTCTATTTTTTCAGTATGTGATTCTATTTCAACATACTCCGATACGACTTCAATATCAGATAATATTTTATCAAATGAGGGTAACGAGAGTACTAATTTTGAGTTGAAAGATAATTTTGGTAACGGCGTCGACCCTGAAGAACTTTCTATTAGCCGCATTTTGTATTCCCTTTTGTAACTTCCGCTCGTTTTTATACGCAATACGTCCTGATCACTAATAGATACCTCAAGTTCGTCCTTTTTATCAGTCCTTTTTATTAATTTTGAAAATTCAGAAATACGTACACCAAATTTAAGTTCAGTGTCACAATCATAGCTTTCAAATGCGGTATTGGGCCAAAAAATATCGATCAACGCAACATGGGATGGATCCATTCCCCTAAAGGAGATTCCCTCAGATGTTGCCTCAAAAGTTGCCTCATCCACTAATGTAGATATGGCGGAGTTAATTATCTTCCATTCCTCCGGAGATTTAGTTTTAGCTACAAACATCAATTTAATCAACTATAACGAAAGTCATTTAAAAATTCTCAGGGTTTAAAGAAAAATTTAGGAATAATTTCTCCAGGTATGACTGCATTTAGTACATCTATAGAACTGAGTTGTTGCTTCATCTGCAGATCGAGTCTGAAGCATCCACCAAAATGCTAAATTATTCTGACATTTGGGACATTCCATATTAGTGGTAGGCAATCCCTCCATTGGTTTATCTGAATCCATAATTTTTAAAGTATCATCAGAATAATCATAACCAGATACGGTACTGACCATACTGGCGGGGTTGGAAGTATTAGTATTATTTTCTCCTGCTATAATATGTCCGCATTTAAGACATGTCAAAATTTGTTCTTGTTGTCTATTCCTTAAGCGCGAATCACACTTCGGACAGAATTTCATATATTATTCATCACCATATTCAATTCTTCTTTCAACTACCTATAGTCAACTTCAGCATGCCAGAAAGATCATTCGTAAAATTGATTGCACCATCTACCGAATCGCTAATTGCCTTGTAAGGTTCATTCTTAGTAGTCAATATCTTGAGCATATACTCACGTACTAGAGGATGTTTTAATACTACGCCTGCAAACCTATTATCGACATCTTTTTGTAGCTCATGTTGAATTATATATAAAATAGAGATATCTACATCATGTATTTTAAATTCTAATTCTCTGTCTTTAGCATGTGTAACCTCAGCATGCATATATAAAAGACAACTACATATTGAGGATATAAATGATACCTTCTCAGTATCTAAATTGGAAGAAAATGTTAGCTATATTGATGACTTGACTTTAGTAAAACTAAACGAGACTAAAGAGAAGGAAAACATAATTACATTTACTTTAGGATTTAAGATAAAAGGCTTGATTCGTAACCAATTAACTCAGAAAAACTGGGAGAAGGCTTACAACAAACATGATAATTCTTTGCGAATAACAATCAACTTGGACATTAAGATCAATGGAAGAGTTATTAATACCGTTAAACTAATAAGAAAAGCGATTTTCTTCTGGACTCGAAACCCAAAAATCGATCACAGAATTTGGATAATGATAGTAAAAGATGATACTCCTTTTTATCCACTTGAAGAGGAAGAAGCTCGACGATTATTATTTGATTTTGAGAAAAATATTTCAGTTGATCCTACATATTTGAAAAAAGGAAAGAACGATGTTTCAGTTTTGGTAAAATTGTCATGGGGGAAACATAATTTTATTGACAAAAAACAGGTCGAAAGAGAATCCAAAACCGAACTAGTAGATATGACTTGATCATCTAGGTCGTTTAATTTAATTTAAATATGCCTTAGAATTGCATTATATATTATGGCCAAATTTGACGGTATAAAAGGACAGGAATTACTCGATGTAGAGGAAAGTGAGAATGAATTAACTTTGATTTTCAAAGATAATAGATTTTTATTTATAAAAATAGAAAATGGGAAATTGGTAAGCGATTCTGTTCCTGAATAATAGTCAATATGAATACATCTAACAGTATCTCTCTCAAGCCATTAATTTAATTCAATCAAAATTTTCTCGTTGTCCAAATATATTTTATATGTCTTCAAGTCGTCAGAATATCTCCATTGAGAATTCTGCTCGATCCAAGTTGTATCTTTTTTCCATGACTTCATGTTTTTTAGCTTCCCTGTGAAGATATCATATTCATAGCCATGCATATAGCAAACGATATTATCACCATCTAAGATGCCTTTTGACAGTGATGCTCCTTTATGTGGACAAGTATTATTAAATGCAAATACGTGATTATTCTTCTTTCCTATTACGATATCTTGCTTGTCTATAGTGATTTTCTTAAACGGCACGAGTTCCAAATCATTTAACTTCAAACCAGTATCAAAAATCACGAATACATTAAAAAAAGACCTATTTATAAACTGATCAAAACATACGAAAAAAAATTAAAGTATAGGCTTCGTCATTGTAATTGACTCAGTCATTTGTTTGTACAGTATCAAAAAGCGTCTTCCTTTATCAGTCATCTTGTAAATTTGAGCCCCATCATCATAAATGATCAAGTCATTCTTCATGAGTTGAGATAAGTACTCTTTCATTTGAAGAAAAGAAAGATATACTTTATACATGATTTTAGCCTGTATTGCACCGTTATCACCCACTGTTTCTAGTATCATGGCTATAATTTCTAGGCGGCTTCTATTTTTCATTTTGTCCAAAGTAATAATTAATTTAAAAAATAAAAACGGAGCAATACTAAGACCAATAGATATGTATTAGTGATTTTTTCGATTTGATGGTATTGAAATTATAATATAGATGATACTAATCATTCAAACATGCAGGTTTATATTATAAGATTTAAAAATAGTTCGGGTAATAAATGTTCAGTTTAGGTTAGTATGGTTAATTTCTTGATTTATTCAGGAGCTTGAATAAGTTAAAATTTTTTACCATTTGTAAGAAATGTTCGGGTAATTAATCTATAATCTGTATGTTAGATTTTTTTATTCAGAACAGGTGATCCGAAATATACTTTACCCGCATTTACTGTTAAAAGATAAAAGACATAGCGTCAAAATTTTCCTGTCCATTTAAGTAGGCATTATAAACGAGGTTTATAATATGGGTCTTCAGACAGATATTTGTTTAAGGTAATTAAGTATATAGTATTAGTTAATCTCGACGTTGTTTGTCACCAAACTAGCTACTAGTTAACCACTACTGGTCAAATTCAAATGATTAAGCATAAGACCATACTTTTTAGTTCAATTTGCAAAGATAAATAAAATATTTGACGAAATAAGAAATAGTGTTTAAAAGAATCTCAGATGTAAGGAAGGAGAATGAAGTAGGAGCCACAATTTCATTGAGAGGATGGATACACAGACTACGAAAACAGAAAGAAAAAACTTTCATTATCCTCCGAGATGACAGAGGAGATATAATTCAAGCTGTATGCCCATCCAGTTTATGTGAGGAATTAACTATCGAGTCTTCTGTCGAAATTACTGGAAGACTAAAAAAGGATAGTCGTGCACTTGAGGGGGGATATGAGCTTAAAGTTGATGAAATCCTTGTATTCAATATAGCTGCTACAGATTATCCCATAGGCGAATATCAAAGTGACGAAACCCTACTTGATTATCGACATCTTTCCCTTAGGACTCGCAAGATGATAAATGTAGGAAAATTAAGAGGTGCTCTACTAAAGTATTCACGAGACTGGTTTGGCATAGAGGGTTGGATGGAAATAACTCCACCTCTAATTGTGAAAGGAGCTGTTGAAGGTGGAGCTACCTTGTTTGAAGTTAAGTACTTTGACAATACAGCTTATCTGTCCCAAAGTTCTCAATTATATCTTGAATCGATGATTTACAGTTTAGGTCCAGTTTGGACCATTAGTCCCTCGTTTAGGGCAGAAAGATCAAGAACTATAAGGCATTTGGCAGAATTTAGTCATCTAGAAGCCGAAATTCCGTGGATAGGTTTATCTGACCTTATTTTAATTCAGGAGAATTTGATATATAATATTATTTCAAAGATTAAATTATATAATAAGAAGGAAGTAGAATTTTTAAACAAAGATTCCCTAACTAAATTAGAAGCTATATCAACACCATTTGAAAGAATAAGTTATGAAAATGCAATAGATAAATTGAGATCACAGGAGTTTATAATAAAAGATGAAGAGGATAAGAAAAGATTTATTGAGTGGGGAGACGACCTTAATATCGAATCAGAAAGAGAACTGACAAAAGATATGACCAGCCCCATTTTTGTAACAGACTATCCTTTAGAGATAAAGCCATTTTATGTTAAACAAAATCCTGAAGACGAAAGTACAGGATTAGCAGTTGACCTATTAGCTCCTTATGGATTTGGGGAAATATCCGGCGGAGGAATAAGAGAGGATGATTTATCGAAATTAAAAAAGAGAATGCATCAGTCGAAACTAAATATTGAGGACTATACATGGTATCTAGATCTTAGAAAATATGGATCAGTCCCCCATGGCGGGTTTGGTCTAGGTATAGAAAGATTCCTCAGATGGATTTTGAATTTTGATGATATCAAAGATGTTACTCTATTCCCTAGGACCATGTCAAGAATACTTCCATAGAAATGGAGCAGTACTATGAATAGTTTCTTTCATTATGGTGTCGGAAAAGAATTCAAGTATAATCCGCTAGACTTTTGAGAGATTTGTCCTGTCTTGTCTAGACATTTCGGCTACCTATATAGAACTTTGCAAATATTTGATAAAATTCTCATAACTTCCCTATCAATGAAGTGAAGTATGCCGTCTTTTCCACCATGAGAAAATGTAAATTTGATTGTCGTGTTAAGAAGTTTATGACCCAAAAATTAATTCATCATCATATAGAGGCCAAACGGTAGATGAACATCTCCGAGATAAATAAAAATTCTTCGTAAGTGGAAGGGTTAGTACATACATATCTTTTATTAAATTCCAATCAATTTGCTTGGCATCGGACAGTGTAAATCATATTCATTATTGAAAGATTAAATGGTTGTAGACAAACTAAAGTTAGCTATTTACGGTTCAATCCAGTTATTGATTGTTATAACCCTTTGGACGGCTTATTAAATGGCGTATAAATCAGTAAAAATCTTTAATGTTTTGTTGATCGCGTAATTTTCAATTGGTTTTTTGGTTTTCAATAGATGCGTTGCATGTAATATTGACAAAATTATTGCCATAGTTGATTTTGCCTATTACGCCAGTAATTGGTCTAGTGATAAACCTTTCGGTCAACCGCTCTAGGACAATTTGACATTCTTCTAATAATACCTTTAGGGATTTCCGAAATGTAATGGCAAGTTGAAGCTATTATATTTTGCCTCAGATTGTAAATGGAATATATAATGTCATCTTAAGTTTATGTATTATTTTGGAGGGGATAAAATAAATTGGATTAATACACGATCAAAGAAATGCTTCTCACACGCGAAGAAGAAAAAGGATTGTTAGGTGAGTATGGTAATGCATTAGCTGCAGCATACAGAATTCTAGTAGCTATAGGTGAGGCAACCGACGCAGAGAAGTTGGTGCCAATCAAATGGGCACATGTATCGGGGGTGAATTACAATACTATAGGTGACAGCGGCCTTGAATTTCTAAAAGAAATTAGTAGAGATGGAAAGGTAAAGGTGGCTACATCTTTAAATCCAATGGGTTTTGATAGAGAAAATCTCCCGGACTTGTCGTTAGAGTTTATTGAAAAACAAATGGAGATAACTAGAGCCTACAGTAAATTAGGAGTTACCCCTACCTTTTCTTGTATTCCTTATGAAATAATGTCCCTACCGAATGAAGGTACGCAGGTCAGTTTAGCTGAAAGTAACGCGGCGGTTCTGGCAAACTCCTATCTAAATCTTATAACCAACAAAGAAAGTGCTTTAAGTGCGCTAGCTAGCGCAATAACGGGGAAATCACCTTATTCGGATTTGAGAATAGAAGAAAATAGAAATCCCAAAATAAAAATAGTTAACGAACTAGACTTGGAGAGCGAATTAGATTATGGTTTGTTAGGCTATTTTGCAGGCAAAACAATTCAAAGAAGTTGCACAGGGATTTGCAATATTTCTAACGTTACTGAAGCTTGGAATATGAAATCCCTTGCTGCAGGAATAGGCACTTCCGGTTCCTGCGGAATGTTTCGGCTACAAGAATTAGATACTCCCATGGAGAAAGTGAACTATGGTGAAAGAGAAAGGAGAGAAACATTGGATGAGCTAAATACTTCAGATGATGGTCAAGTAATTACATTTGGAAGTCCACAGTTGGGGATGGAGGAGTTAAGTAAACTTCAAACATTGCTACAACACAAAAAATTCACCAAACCTTGTAAAGTTTTCTGCCCAAAAATGGTTTATTGTAAAGCCAAGAAAGTTGGTCTAATAGAAACGTTACAGCGAGCTGGGATAGACTTTATATCTGATGCTTGTACTTGCTTGACTCCTCTTATAACTAAAAAAAATTACGATAGCATAATAACTAATAGTGTTAAGGCATCTTATTACATGAAAACATCAAACAAGCTTTCAGTAGCGCTTATGAGCCTAAAGTCGATTATTAAGAAATATACAAAAAGTTAGATTTGTAAGTTATATTTAGATGAGGGAATTTGATTTGAAAATAGGATGTAAAAAAATAGTTAACGGGAAAGCTAGAGGCAAGGTTCTGTTATTTCAAAAGCCTCTGAATTTTCTGGGAATGGTAAATACAAATACTGGTGAAATTACAAATATTGAAGATAGGACTGAAACATATCAACTTAGAAACAGAATACTTGTTTTTCCAAATTCTATTGGAAGTAGTGTTGGTGCCTACACAATATTTTCCCTTAAATCTAATAACGTTAGTCCAAGGGGAATAATTTGTACTAATAAAGTAGATATCACTACAGCTTCAGGTTGTGCAATATCAAACATTCCATTAGCTTTTATCAATAAGGAAAATTACAGAAAGTTTATCGAGGCTATAGAGGATCACTTTAATAGTAACGAGATTGAAATTTTGCTAGATACAGAAAGAGAAATTATTAGTGTAGACTAGAATAAATCTTTATAGGCTGTAATTTGAATTAAAAGTGTCTCGACACATGGTTTTCGATGGGCGAACTGACCATTTATGATGGAATGAGGATAAAAATCCATGTGTCGAGATTTATTTACAAAAGAACTTTCCATAAAATTCAAAACCTTTTTGTATAGTTCGTAATATAATTAATTATTGGTCAAATTTTGTCCCGAATGTGGAGGCAGTCTGAGTTTTGATTCAATAACAAAGAACTTTATATGTAGGGGTTGTGGCCTCTTTGCACCAAGAGAGAAGTTTGAAGAACTACATGAAAAAATAAATGAAAGAGAACAAAGGAACAAAAGTGAGGATTATCTAGATTGGTGGCAATCGTCAAAGAAAGAAAAGAAAAGTAATTTCTAATTACTAAAATTTTTTTTGCTTAGATTAAGCATTTGTATGGTTGTACAAACTGAACAAATGTTATTAGAGGATGTTTCCCCACAATTTAGACAGGTATTTTTAATCTCTTCATTCTTCTCAATAGACTTTACAATCTTTGAAAGTTTATTTATTGAATTGAAACAATTATACTTTATACCAGGATGTATTTTTTCCAAATCATTAAAAAATAATCGAAATTCTGAACGAATACTCTCATCCATATAAGGGCACTCATCGGTCTGAAATTCAATTCCACTATGGAAAGCATAGAATACAATTTCACTTTCATAAATTTCTACAAATGGTTTTATCTTTTTCAATCCATTACTATATTCAATTGGCCTTGGATACATCCATCCTATACGACTTATGTCTCCCGAGAAGAGGTTTATCATAAATGTCTGGAGATAATCATCCAAATTATGAGCAGTTGCCAATATATCTGCATTTACAGACACACTAGCCAGATCTAAAGCTCTTCGCCTAAATGTACCACAGATAGAACAAGAACTAAGTTTCTTTGAGGGTCTTTTCATAATAGCTTCATCCATGTTTGAGCCGAAAAGTTCATTATAACTAAAAATTCTTAATGAAATTTCTTTCTCTTTACAAAAACTCTTTACTATTGAAAGAGATTCATTACGATAACCTTCTATGCCTTCGTCTATTGTAATTGCAATAATATCATTATTGTTTCTTTTAGATATTTTTTTTAAAATATGCAACAAAGCTAAACTGTCTTTACCTCCAGAAACCCCCACAGCGATCTTTTGATTAAATTTTAACATCGAATACTTTGAGATAGTTTGTAAAGTTTTTTTTTCTATAGAATACATAAAACATGATCTACAAAGATACTCTCCAGAGTAACGACGATGAAAAACAGTGTGTTTCTTATTACACTTGTTGCATAGGAGAGTCATGGCGCTATCCAATTCATATATCTAAACAATTTAAAAGTGTTAATCTATTTTTCGTAATTTTCTGATCTTCATTGATTGTATAAAATTTGGTTGAAGCCACACCTAGGCTTATAGATTAGTGATCAAGGAAATACTGATCAAAGACAGTTCACTCGAGCTTTTCGAGCAACCTTAAAAAAAGGTTGTTATTTATTTCTGTAAAAAGATCTTGCGAATGCGGTCCAGGCATTGAAGGTGTTGGTACTATAGTCTGTAAATGCATCCAATGCTTTATTGTAAAGTTTAACATTTTCTCGAGTTGTATCGATAGCATCAAAATTGAATTGATTTCCTGCAGTAAAGGCCTTTACAAAATTATCTACATTCTCATTAGTTTTGTTGAACAATTGTTGATATGTTTCGTTTGGTTGTGCTTGAGATACATTAACAAATTCTTTAATTAATCCCTTTTGGTGTGCAATCGTCTTATTAATAACGTCTTTTGAAGACTGGATAACTTCTAGTTGAAAATCAGATACCGACTGTAAGAATCTAGGCTGAATTTTCACATACTCATCTATAGATTTTATCATGTTTTCCTTAATGGTATCCAATGTTCTCTCGACGGACTGTTCTGTAAGGTTTATGTAAGAGGAAACGTTATTTGAAACGTTATTTGAATCTTTAATTTCTTTACTCATACTTAATATCTAAACAACGCTGCTTATAAACTTTACCATCATTACCCATTAATTTCCATACAAAGCCGTTATATGGGTAAAATAAAAAAATTAGGCTTTAGTTCCACAGTTTCCGCAGAACTTTTGGTTATCACCGAGTTGGGTGCCACAGTTTGTGCAGAATTTCCCGCTTGTATAACTACCGCCGGTACCAGCTGTAACTGTCCTCTTCTTACTACTTCCACCAGCAGCGAAGAATGCAGCTGAAATACCACCCATAATTACAGTTATTATTATTATTGTCAAAACTGTGTTATCCAAATTAGTACCAAACATTGCAGTACCAGAACCATATGCACCTTGTTGTTGAGCATTCGTTAATTTTTCTCTAGCGAGTTGAAGTTGTTCTTCTAATGTTGCGCTGCCAACTTCACCTTGAGTTCCATATTGTGCAAATGCAATGTTGAATGTTGGTAATAAAAGTATAGACCCCATTACCAATGAAAAAGCCGCTACCATTAAGTGTGCCTTATTCATATTAAAAATTACTCAGAAAGGAATTATATAACTTTTATGTTAAAACAAAATAATAACATTTAAGATATGTAAATTTTTATACCAATATAGAGAAATATGGCACGAACTCATGCCCACACACACGGAAAATCCCATTCAATAAGGCCAACTTCAAAAAATGCTCCCTCTTGGACCATAGAAGGTCAAGAAATCGTAAAATCAATAGTAGACTTTGGTAAGGATGGAATGTCTGCGAGTGAAATTGGATTAAGACTAAGAGATGAATTTGCAGTTCCGTTAGTAAAACCAATTATAGGAAAGACCATAACTCAAATTTTAGAAGAAAATGATATTAAAAAAACTATGCCAGAAGATCTAGAAAAACTAGTTCGCAAGGCTTTAGGATTACAAAAGCATTTGAATGTCCACAACAGTGATAAAAGGAATGTCAGGTCTCTCGAATTAATAGAATCAAAGATTCACAGACTGTCAAGGTATTATAAAAGAATTGGTAAAGTATCAAAAGACTGGAAATATGCGTCGGTAATTGCTAAATTAGAATAGAGAATGGGAGATAAAGAAGCTGATTCTATTTTATCATCAACTAGTAAACGAGTATATAATCTCTTAGAACAAAAAAAAGTTATTCTTATTATTTCTAACTTAACTGTCGACGGAATAGTAAGCAGTTCTATACTCTTTGATTCAATCCGTCGTCTAGACAGCAGTGCAATTATTAAATGTCTTGATTCTTCTAGTCATTTTGAAGTAAAAGATAAGATAAAGGAGTTGATAAAGGAAAGACATGATTATTATATATTTTTAAATTTTGATTCAAAATTGTATAGCTATATCAATGATTTACTTACTCAAGAAGATTTTTTATTTATTAACACTGAAAAGAGTACAACAGAACAACAAAATTCAAATCAGAAAGAAAACAGGTCATTTCTTAATTTAAATACATTGGATAACAACTCTGACCTCAAAATCATTTCTACAACCTCAGCTTTTGTATACCTTCTCGTTAAAGAGTTCGATAAGAAGATAGTTCAAAAGTCATATTTACCGCTTGTAGCTGAAGTTTCAAGATTTGCAGAAACAGGTAAGTATGACACTAACAAAGTCCATGATGAAATATTACAAACTGCCATTGATTTGAATTTATTGGAGAAAAAAATGGGGTTAACATTCGCCGATAAACAAACATCATCCATAATAGATGCAATTGAATACAATACCGTTTATTTTATCAAAGGACTAACGTGGAATAAACAAGCCTCAACTGAAATGTTAAAACTATCTGGGATCACGTTTATAGAGAACAACAGAGTGAAGTCCTTGGCAGAATTAGAAGACAAAGACTATATCGAAATTGTAAGCTCAATCGAAAAGTTTATTGAAGAAACATCCTTTTCAAATAAAAAGAAGGAAGATAACATCCTCGATGTAAAGAAAAGGATTAGAGACAAATTGCTTTCTTATAACTACCTATTAACACATGAGGAAAACAATAGTATTCTCAAAGGAGTCTATTCATTTTCAAGAGTGTTAGAATCATGTATTAGGAAAAAAAATTACGGATTAGCTTTGGCGATATTACTCGGAGATAGATCAAATTTGATTACGGAAGTTCAGAATCAGGTCCAAGCCGACAATAATATAATCAAAAAAATAGGGTTAAGGATATTTGCAGAGAAATGGAGATTCTACGAACATAAAGAAATACTATTTGTAAATGGTGATGGAATATTAGATGAAGAAGAACTTGATCAATTTGCTAATTTAATTGGAAAATCAATATCGTTCGCGGATAAAATAATCTGCCTGAGAACTACAGGAACAGAGAATGAAGAATCATATAAATACACCTTGATTAGCGGAGAGGCGCTTAATTTTGACCTTATAAAAATAATAGATAAAATAAATGAGTTTATGGAAGGTAATAATATAATGAACTCAGATCACCCCGGCATAAAACATCTGCATAACTGTGGAGTCACAAGGATAGAAATTGTAGTTCCAATGTCAGAATTAGAAGTCTTTTTATCGAATATAAAAAAAATAGTTATGGATGCAAGAATCACCTAATATTTCTATCGATACCAACATTGCAATAAGATGCAAGAATAAAGACGAGGCACAGACAATCTATAGATCTTTAAATGCGGATAATGTTGATATTCCTGCAAGCATAGATCTGAATGTAAAAGCAGATCAAAAAGATTTTTCACTATTATTGAAGTTCAATCAAACCAAGAACAGAGAAAATAATATTAACACTTTAATAAACACAATTGATGAGATTATGGAGCATATTTCACTTATCAGGAATGTGATAAATATTGATTGATTCGAAAACCATAAAGGAAAATCCAGAAATGGTTAAGGAAATGTTAATTAAAAGAAATATCGACTTTCCATTAAATAATTTATTTGATGCCGATAAAAGGAGGCGAAATATAATTGTAGAATTGCAAAACTTGAAGCACCAAAAAAATGTTTTGGCCAAGGAGATTGCACAAGCAAAAAAGAGAAATGAGAATGTATCAAACTCTATTAATAAGATGGAACAAATTGGATTAGAGATCAAAAGAGCTGAGGTTGAGAGCAAGCATAATGAAGAAATATATTTAAAATATATCAATAGTCTACCCAATTTTTTTCATGAAAGTGTTCCCATTGGTAATGACGAAAGCGGAAATGTGGTAATAAAAGAGTTCGATACAAAATTTTATACTTCCGAATTATTGCCTGAAAAACGCAATAATCATCACAAATATCTCCCTCATTTCAACAGGAAAAGTCATATCGACCTTGCTAATGAATACAACCTTGTCGATTTTGAAAGAGCGGGAAAAATATCAGGAGCGCGGTTTTACATATTAAAAAATGAAATGGTCAGATTAAGTATGGCATTGTCTAACTTTGCCTTAGATTACTTAATAAATGAAGGATACACTGCAATTCAGCCCCCTTTTCTGATTAGGAGAGAAGCAATGGAAGGAGCTGTCATCCTGAGTGATTTTGAAGATACTATTTACAAAATAGAAAATGAAGATCTGTATTTAATAGGAACATCAGAACATGCTATGGCCTCAATGCATATGAATGAAATTATTGAGGGCAAGAGTCTCCCCATCAGATATGCAGGAGTTAGTTCCTGTTTTAGAAAGGAAGCAGGTGCGCATGGCAAAGACATGAAAGGACTATTTAGAGTACATCAATTTGAAAAAATTGAGCAGTTTGTATTCTGTAAACCCGAAGACTCTTGGGGAGAACATGAGAGACTTCTACAGATTACAGAAAAATTTTATGAGTTGTTAGAGATTCCCTTTAGAACAATAATTTTATGTTCCGGTGATCTCGGAAAAGTATCTGCAAAAACGTATGATATCGAAGCTTGGTTCCCTGTGCAAGAAGCTTATAGAGAAATTTGTTCTTGTTCTAACTGTACAGATTATCAATCAAGAAGCTTAAAAATTAGGTATAGAAATAATCCAAATGAGGAAACCACATTAGTGCATACATTAAATAGCACTTTGGTGGCCGTTCAAAGAACCCTAGTCGCCCTACTAGAAAATTATCAAACTGCAAATGGTACTATTGTTATTCCCAAAGTATTAAGGAAATACATGGGTGATTTAGAAGAGATAGGCACTAGGAATGAGAATGGGACATAGCACAATGACATCACCAGCGAAATACAGTTTTGGCGATATAAGCAACCAAAATATATATATCTTAGTTGTCAGGCTCATAATATAATGAGCTTGTTAAACGTACTGTCTCAAACAAGTAGTATGTTCCAAAACTTTGGCTTGCAGATAGGGCCACAATACGACCCATTGTTCTATGATGTAATGATATACATATTTGGAACCATGTTATTTGGAGTATTCTTATTAGGTGCAATTTCATTCTGGCTGAGAAGGAAAGGTCTTGGTGGTCAATCTTCGAAGGAAAAGTGGACCCAAGAGTTAGAGAAATATTTCCAAAAAGAGCAGATAGGATTAATGCCTGACGAAAAGCATCATTGGTAATAATCAAACTTTTTTTTATTCATTTTAAAATTTTTTAATCACTATTTTATGGAAAAATTGTATCAAATTATAATCAACCATTGGGGATTATCGCTTGGTGAAATCGAAACTATCAGCAATCTTTTCAAAAACTATGAATTGATCGAAACGGAAGTTCAGAAAAATGGCGAATATGCCAGTAATATAGAGATTGAATTTGTTAAAAATATGGAGAATGATTTTTTTAATTGTATCTCAATCGACAAATGGAACATTTTTGTAGATATTATAAAAAACATCAAAAAAAGGAGAGGCAATAAAGGATTAAAATTTAAGGTAATAATAACAGATTGTTTTGAGGACGATGGAAATAACAATCACAATTTAAACGATTATAAAAATTCTAATGAAGACGGAAACAAAAAAGAAGTCGAAATTGAACTTTTATTTTTTAGAAGGATAATATTTATTTTAGGGCATAAACATCAAAGTGAATTTGTTAAAGGAGTAGAAAGAATTGAAATAACAATTGAAAATATTACAGAAGCTTTCAACAAAAATAACGAATTTGAGATTTCTGAGGAAAATACATATGTAAAAAAATCAACAGGTAGCAAATCTTATTCTAGCCAAATTAGAAGCCACAAGGAATTTAGACACTTGAAATCAAAAATTCAGCTATATGTGTTCGTCTTTGATAATGACAAGAGAATTTGGAAGCCTCTTTGATATAATTAGTTAGCATGAATGTACCAAAAACCATAGAATTAAAAAGTCCAAGTCACTAGAAAATCAAAACATGCATAAATTAAATAGTGTTGATAAAACGGTAAATATCATAAACCTAACCTTTGAGGATAAGGAAACTCAAAGTGGAAAAGAACTGATTGGTGTGATATCAATCAAATATGAAGGAAGGTTCGACAGCATTAGTATAAATTCTTCAATTGAAAATTCATCAGATATTTTTTCTTATATCGAAGTAGATGGAAAAAAGATCAATCATCCTTATGCAAGACTTTCATTAATGAAAAAAGAGGTATTAGATCCGAACAATATAAAATTTAAAGTCATTACACAGCATGTACCCAACAAAGATATTTCTGTCGCCAAGTTTAGGGCGACCCTTATTCAGGAACACAAGGAAATTGCTTCGGATGTAAAATTCATCCAAATAAGGAAATAACGATTTTGCCTACCCGAAATTGGGCTCAACATCGACCTTCCCAGTCATCCATGGATGAGGTTCACAATGATATGGATATTCACCACGTTGTGTGAAAGTAAACTCAAATGTGCCTTGTGGTGGAATTAAGCCTATTGTAGCCAGAGAATCAAAGCGGCCGTTTATTGGGTCTTCATAATCGTTATCAGTGGTCACGGTATGTGCAGTTACGTCATCATTGGTCCATACAACTTTATTTGATACTCCCAATGTAGTGCGAACCTCAGTGGGAGAATAGAAATTTTCATTTTCAGGTAGAGCAGAACCTTCTACAATTGATACAGATGTGATATCAGACGGATTTAATACCTCTTCGGCAACATCTGGTCTAGCATTCATTGCAGGTGTATAAACAAATTGATAAAAGGTTAAACTAATAACCACAATTACTACAAATGAAACAATACTGATTCCGCCTATCTGGGATTGTTTCTTTACTTTTTCCAATTAAGTTTTATTTCATAAACGATAATAAATATTTTATTTATCAATAATGATTTGTATCAAGTGTTTTGCTCGTCTGCTTCCTTGATATAGAAAGAGATAAGATTTTTTTTAAAATTAACTAAAAACGGATTAAAAAAGGATTTTTTTCCTGAGGTATGGATAACTTTTGATTTTCTATCCAACTGCTCTAAAAAAAGATGAAATGAATAGATTTAAATTTTTACAGGTTTGTATTTACTATCCTTCTGCTGCTGATATACCCTTGTCTGAAGCAGATTCGGCTTTAATTGATGAAGAGATTTCTTTAGAGGATTTGATTTCGGGAATAGGGACAGGTTCACTTTTCTTCAAGGATTTATCATTCCTTAAATCATCTTTTAAAGATATATCAGACAGTTGCCCCTTTGAATTACTCGAAGATAGGTCCCTTTTTTCAGCTGATCCCAAAGACGGAAAGATGAATTTGCGTTTTCTAGTAGTTATGACTTTGACGTTAGATTTTGACAGTCCTCTTCCATATCTATATAGATGGAACATGCCTGCAAACACCAGCATCAAGATTCCTATCAGGAATAGCGAATAATTTTTCATTCCATTTAATACAGCATAGTAAGCCGCAATGTTTAGGTACACTTGAAATCCTATGAGGACTATAAATAGAATATACAACCATTGTGAAGGAAGCTGAATAGAATTCTTTTCAGTAGGTTTTTGTTTTTTCGAATTCGCTTCAGCATTTTTCGCCAGTTTTATCATCAAGTATGTGAACCCAAAAGATAGAGGAACTAATAGGGCCATAACTGTATACAAGAAAATGGGATCGATCACTAGTCTTTCTAATAATGACTTCGTCCGGTCAGGATCAATATAGAAACCCCAATACGTTGTAATGATAATTTGAGATATACTTGTGATACCTATAGCAGTAATAATTGGCCTATCCTTCCAAGAGAACTTTTTATACTTATCTATAAATGGAATTATTAAGAAAGTAAATATAAATATTCCAGGCCATGCCACCCCCGTTGTAAATTTATCAAACCCGCTTCTCAAAAAGGCGTAAAGTCCAGTTAGGTACCACTCTGGAACGGTGATGCCCGGAGGAACGTTAGGTTCGAATTTAAGGCCTAAATCAATAGGAAAAACTCCACCAGTTAGCATTATAGCTCCGGCTACTGCCATTACCATTGGTACATCAAATACTAGAAATCGTGGAAAATGGACGACCATTAGTCCCAAAAGTACAATGGGCAAAAAGAATACATGGAATGCGTAAAACCTAAGTATGAAATCGTGAAATCCCGAACCAAAGAAAGCATTCATTATGTCAGGCCCAAGTATCGGAATTGAATTAGTAAGGGACGCCGCTATAGAAATGGCCAAAACTGCTCTCTCGCTAAAAATAATATCATAGCCTGTAAATGCTTCTAGAATCGTCAAAACACCTAACAATATTCCAGTAACCCAAAGCATTTCATTTCGGATCTTGTACCGGCCGCTAAAGAACTGATAATACATATGTAGTATCGCAAGCATAATCATTGCGTTTGAGGCATGATAGTGAATATTTCTCATATGAAAACCATACGGAATCGTATCATTGATCTTGCTCACACTGTCCCATGCTCTATCCAAGATAGGTTCATACCATAACATCAAAAATGCGCCACTAATACCCAATATGATAAAAACTACAAAAGTCAACATTCCAAGGAATCCTAATGGGCTTACAAATTTAGTTGGGAGTGTAAATTTTAGACCCATAAATATTGTTCTATCAAACCCGGCATAGATCCACTTGAATAGCCTCACAAGGCTATTATCTTGACTATGTAAGGAAGCGCCCATATCCGACTACCCCATTACCTGACGGAGTCCAAGTTGGTGGCTTAATCCAGATGTTACCTTCATCATCAACTTCTAAATCTAAACTAGGCAAAACATTTGATGGAGGAGCTTGCACGGCTGCAGGGCCTGCAAAAGCTTCACCGGTTAAAGGATCGTACATAGTTCCATGACAAGGACATTCTCCACGCTTCCTGCCATCTTCTGGCCAATATTCCCACAAGCACCACAAGTGTAAGCACACCATGCTATACATCCTAAATGCTGATGCGTCATTCTTTTCCCCGCCAAGTTCTGCAGGCAACCTTATAAATTGCCATGTTCTAAAAGCTTCTTCATTTAACACCGGGTCTTCTGACATGGGATAGACAATAGCTTCAGCATGATTAACTTGAAATGTATTTACATTTGCTTGGCTTCCGTCAGGCAGAACAACTTTTGCTCTTTCTTCGACAGATTCTCTAGGATTAGGTAGAAATTTTCCCCATTCAACAAAAGGTGTAAAGGTCATGACAGTACCTGCAGCCGCAAGCAATTTTAAAAAATCTCTACGTGAAATCTTTCCTCCGTCCACTTTTGGAGGTTGTCGTTGAGACATTATACTTAAAAAATGTAGAAATATATCTTATAAATCTTTATTTAAGTTTCCGCTGTGCGGGCACCACTCTTATATTCATGCTCAAGAAATTGAATAAAAGTATATTTTTGGTTCCTAGCCAACGATACATTATGATAGAAAAAAGACAAGGTTTATCTAACATGTAAATATTATTTCTTAATATTTCATGGGTTTCTTAGGATCGATTATGAAAGTCTAATCCTCACGATTCCATTTATAACGGATATTTTTGAGACAACATAATCGATATTTTGTACCTTTGGAATGGATATAATATCACTTTTATTAGAAACAAGATTGTTTACTTTTAATGTATGATTTTCATTATTAAAAATTGCTTGTATATGTGAGTCGGATAAGGCATTTTTATCTTCGAAAATGATATCAATAAAACTTTCTCCAACTATAACCTCAGGATGTAATGTTTTATCACTGTTATTTGTATTGAGAGGTTTTGAATTGTTATCACTAGAACGTGCATTGTCAAGTATTGATGACCGAGGTCTTTGTGATGTTGGCTTATAGTATAAGCGCTGATAGGATCGGTGATTGAAAAACGTTTTAGAAAAGAATTTCCACCCATATGCAGATATCAATCCAATTATGAAGCCACCAATGTGTGCTAGATAGGCTACTCCCCCTGATTGCCCTATTAATGCGAAAATAAGTTGCATAATAAACCAAAATGGAATATAGGCTATCGCGGGAATTCTCACAGTCGTGATAAAAAAGGCAAAAATAATTGTATGAATCTTGGCATGAGGAAAGAATATCAAATAGGCACCTAAAACTCCTGATATGGCACCGGAAGCACCAATTGCCGGTATGCTTCCTTCTCCTGTAGATACAGCGTAAACACTATGTGAGAGACCTGCCATAACTCCCCAAAACAGATACAATAAAAGGTATCTAACGTGTCCAAATCTATCTTCCAAATTGTCTCCAAAAACATATAGAAAAAACATATTTCCCAAAATATGAGCAATGCCACCATGCATAAACATAGAACTAAAAAGAGATCCGAGGTTTTGACCCGATAGGATCAAATCCGGAACTGAACCATAATTCGTAAATAACTCGTTTACTGCGATTCTATTTGAAAAGTTTCCTGTGATAATTATTTCATAAATAAAAACAATTATGTTAATTCCTATTAAACTATAGTTAATAAAAGGACGGCCATTTGCCCTGGGAGTATCATCATGAATTGGAAACATGAGTGTACAAGTATTTTACAAATACTGTAGATTTAAACCATAGTTATTTTAACTTGGTCCAAATGGGTTGAAATTTGGCATATCCCCATTCTTTTCGTTATGAGCCTTTTTAACATGGCGGCGGAGTCTCTCCTCATCGTCAAACGTCATATCACAATGTTTACATTTTTTCTGTATGGATCTATCAGAGTTTTCTTTTTCAACACTCTTTTTGTCCTTTTTAAAAAATAATTTCATATATAATTAAAAAAAAGAGATATAGATTAAAGTTGCTATCTAGTAATCCTCATTTAATTTGTAATGGAATTGTACATCAAAATAGAACAAATATGGATGCCAATTGATTATTCCATTACTATCATAGTTAAAGTAGATTTCACGCCATTAAGCTTTCTAAGTTTCCACGTTATTGTTTCTTTAACTTTGTCCATGCTTTCGCCTTCTACGAGGGCCACGATATCGTATACGCCATAAACTTGGTAAACATGTTTTACCAAATCTATCTTTTTTAACTCATTAACAATGGACTCCTCACTTCCTAATTCTGCATTCATAAGCACAAAAGCTTCCGGCATATATCAAGTTAATAATATAACAAATATAAAAATGTGATAGCCACTCAATATACTATCAAAAAAATTCTATTACATCAAATTTCAGGACTTAATTTAGATTCGTCAAAAATCTTGGCTTTGGTCCACTCATATTCAAAGAAATCTTCGCACCATTCGTGAAATGATGAATCTTTGCTATAAAACATGATATTTAGATCGGGTTCTCCCTTTAAGGTTGGGAATGAGATACATGATTCCCTTTCATTGAATATAGTCACTATGTTAATTTTATCGACCATCCGACGCTCGACTATTCCTTTGGATACAAAATTCTTCCAACCAAGTTTTTTAAGCAATTCATTTCTGCCCCTAGGTATCACCACATCGGCTGGAAAGATATAGCTGAACTTTACGTTATTATTTACTCTTTCAGCAATCGTTTCTATTAGATCAATTGGTACTTGCGATATTACTTCCTTAATATACTCCTGAGAATTATGATAAACGGCCTTCCAACGTTGCAGAACAGCCATCACACCAACTACTACTTCACAATTATTTAAAGAGCCTATCCTTTGAATGAATTTTAATGGAAGATTACTAAGAGAATGCTCCTGAAAATAATCCTTATGTTTGAATGGAAAATTAAAATTTGGAATAAGAGAGACAATAATTTCACCATAGGGAGTAAGCAATAATTCACCCTCTCCTGTCTTTTTTACTAGTTTTGAATCTATCAACCTATTTATATTTCGGTGAGACTCTTGCATAGTTGCATTCAAATCTGTGGCCAATTGAGATAGCCTATATGGTTTTGTAGAGAGTTTAAGGAGCATGTAGATACGCAAGTCGCCTGCAAGTTCAAAGAATACTGTTTGAAAGTCATCACCAGCCTGACTAAGCATGAATAACGTTTAAACTACTGGAATTTAAACTTGATAAATTATAGGTTTAAATATTTAAATTAATTGAAATAACCAAAAACAAAACGTTTTAATTAGTTTTACCTTTACGAAAATTATAGTGCCCGGGTAGTATAGAAATGCACTGATGTGCGTTGTAAAGTCCGGTCCAGTATGGGGGACTGTCACTCCCTTGACCCGGGTTCGAATCCCGGCCCGGGCGCTTTAATATTATGTTGTGGTGAATGTTGGATGAACTTTTTTTTAGAAAATTTAGTTAGATAATCGGCTAGTATGACAGATTTGAGTAAGAATATCTTACTGTTCTTGGTTATGCGCCCACTTGATGATTCTTCCAACCCTATTAGTGTCTATTTTGGCAGTAATATTTATAGAAATAAAAATAATGTAGATGAAATTTATTCTGGCTACTTAACAACCACTTTTCAGTGTTTTGAAGTATCTAAACCACTTCCAGTTTCACTTGAGATGGTGTCGTAAGGTATTAACATTTTCATGTTCATTATTATCTTCGTTTTCAGTCCCATTAACAACACCTTCAGTTGGGAGGATACCATGGTTAGGATTGTCTCCAGCTCTTGGACCATCGAAAACGCCGTTAAATGGTTAACCGCTACAATTCATTCACAGAAAAGCGAAAATAGTCAATATTTTTTCAAAGTATTAGTAAGGCTAGGAAGGAATGGATGCTTTCCTAGTCTTTTTCATATCCCAGCCGAACAATGCCACTATCCAACCAACGATTACAAGGATAATAGAGACAACCTCAGCATCTACCATAGGATTTCTAAATTCCGTGATGTTAGGAGGAGATTGAATGTTAAATTCAGTATCAGGTATAGCATCACTAATTACGATTGGTGCAGTAATCCCTATTCCAATAACGCCCGCTATTACCATAACTAAACCAGCTATTAAAATTGGTTTATAACTAACCATGCAAAGAACTAGATTTTTTCCTATATAAATATTAAGAGACAACTGACTGTAGTTCCTATTAAGCATGAGGCTTATTCCCCACAGTCATTTTGACAGCCAAGTATGGAAACTAGATGTGACACCATCAAGGTCTAGATATTATAGGTTCGGCTTGGTTTGTTTGGAAAAGGTATGTTTGATAACTAACGAGGATAAAGGAGTTATTTAGAGATCCATCATTATCTAGAGAATAAAAAGTTAAAACCAGTGTCGGAATCAGGTGTATATCTGTAATTACTTGAAGTAAATTTTAATAACTATTGAATTAATAATAAAAAAATAATCAGACCATAGCATAGATTCATAATTTCCTTCCACCAAAATTTGGATAGTTAATAATAATATTTACGAAAATGAATTAAATGTATTATTTTCACTCCTTCTTATTTTAAATTATTATATAAATAATTTAAAGCGAATGTCGTTTTCACCTATTGTCAGAAAACAAGTAATATTGAAAGTTTATCTAATATTCATTGATTATATTTTCCATGGATAATGAAACTAAAGGATCCCAACAGGACGGTTCAACTAATGACAAGTTGAAAAAAGATATGTTGAAACCCGTGACTAAGACGAATTCAGAATTAGATAAAGAGTTGGAGGAATTGGAAGTAGAGAATTCAGGAGGTGGAAAGGATGGAGGAGGCGGTTAGATAAAAACCTGAGAGTAATTATTGCTGATGCATATTAAATATTATTTTACTTAATAAGTAGCCAATAAGTTTTTCCTTATATGGACTATAATTGGTTAGGACTGTCTCAGAAATTCCAGTATTTGTGAATATAGTGATTCTTTTTGTTTCCTCATCGGCAGAACTGATATAAAACAAATACTTTTTTAAACAGTACTTGAAATAAATGAACCATTTCTTTATTTTTTGGTTCCGTGTGTTAGTTTAAGGAATGTGATATGAAACACCATCAAAATCTAATTGGGCGAAAAGACCTTTTCTCACCCTTCTTCTCATCATCTATTACCAGTATGAATAATACAGTATCTCTTTCTTCTTTATTCTTTATGCATGATGTGGTTGATTAATCTTCATCCATTTCCAATGCAAGAATTGAGTATTCTTTTCAATGTTAGAAGCCCCAGTTTTTGAGCTATCCTTTATTTCGTTTGCTAGTTAAGTAAATTGTTTTCTAGAGAGAGCAATTAAGGTAATTATGAGATCAGAAGATTTATGATAGTAGCAAACCCTAAACAATATAGTTCAATCAAAAGATAGTCACTCCGATCCCAAAGTTTCTTTATCATTCTTATAGTTTCTAATAGCGTCTCTAAACTTTTCGAAATATTTGGTCGAAGGTTTCGGTTAGGAACTTTATTCATTGATTCGCTTCTTCTTACGTCAAGATTATCCTTTTCTAATTAGTCTTGCAAGGATTGCAAAAACCTAAGCAATTATCGCTGTACAATTGCTCAAAACGAATGCTATTTCTATAGTATATAAAAAAATTATTAGTTTATCAAAAAAGGCTCCATCAAGGGCCAAGCAACTCCTCAGGATGCTCTTGAATCCAAACCCCTTTGTTAAAACTAAAGACATGGTCTTGCAAATGTCATAATTTCTAAGCGAATCTTTGAATAGGCTGCAAATTCATAATGAGTATTAATAATTCTTGCAGGTAGAGTGATGATGATTCTTATGGAATAAATTGATCAGATTTTAACGTGTTTATTTGTTTGTTTGTTAACCAATTCTATGGTTAGTTCGTTTAGCTTTGTTAATTTAAACGGCTTGATTAGCAATTTTATGTTTTTTGTAATAAATCTTTTTTCATTGTTAAATGC
>JAPSGR010000077.1 GCA_031177355.1 Candidatus Nitrosocosmicus sp.
TAGAAAGAATGCCCAAAGATGCTATTATGGATATTCATACGATAGTTGAATGTGATTTAAATGCTAATGATACAAATCACACTTCATTTATTAACGACCAAGATAGATTAGCAATAGATCAGGCACGTACAACATCTTGCCCTCCAAAAATAAATCACATTGTTACAGCATCATACGATCAAGGAAGTATTTTTCATACTGATGGAAACTACCAGCCAATCATTTTAGACAAATCATACTCACTGCATTCAAAAAATCAATTGATGATAATCATAATCACTTTTGCAGTTATTTCGTTTCTGATGGTGTTTCTATATAAAAGAATCCACAAATTTAGAATAAGATTGTCAAGACCAAAATATGTTTTTAATATAGTTAAAGAAGTAATAGCTATTAGAGATATTCTTCAATCCGATATTAACTCAAAAAAAATATTTTCTCTAGATTTATGGTTTACCAAAAGTAAAGATGAAAAATTAAGGGTATTTTCAGATTATGACGACTACAGATATTTGGATGACTTCTATACAAGACTAAAAAAACGCGATGAATTTATGCTAAAAAGTTTTGGTAATGAATCATTAGTTAATAAGGTTGATGAAAAATATGCTTCCGAAAACAAAAGTGAATATCCATCACAACAATCTACGGATAATAACCAAAGTATTAACATATCCTATGACATAAAGGAAATGAATAGTGTTTGTCTCGACAAAGCAAATAAAGTGGTAGAGAAAATAGACTGGAAAAATTATCAAGAGGTGGAAGACAAAAAGTACTATACGCCCGTTGCACTTGTAATGACCATTGCTGCTGCCATTCTCGTATCATTCATATTTGAATTTTATAGAGTAGCAGCGTTTCAAATGTTGTCTACTATTCCTAGTCCATTCTATCTGACACTATCAGTGATTGTGCGTGGAATTCTTTTCTATATCTTAGCAATTGAAATAATCAACTTTAAGATATTATTCTCGTATGAGGTAGGAATAAATAATAATATTCTTTCATTTTTTATTATAGATACAAAAGTCAAAATGAAATTGTTGATTTTATCTTTACTGATAGGAGGCATTCCGTTCTTATGGTTTTTATCAGATTTTCATCCATTTACAGAAGAGATTTATCTTTTTTCAACAAATCCATTATCGGGTTACAAATTATACGCCACAGCAGCCATGATAGACGTTGCTTTGTTCCTAATATTGATAACTGTAGTACCAAAATATATCTTAAAAGAGAAAACTATTCGAATATAATTACAAATCTATCAATATATTTTTTTCTCTTAATGAGATATACAAAATAATTAATATTAAATGAAATGACTATAAAGCCGCTTTATTAAACTAATAACCTATTAGTTAACAAATTACAAAATTCTAGGGACTTAACCCTAATTCAAAATGGTTAACAAGAAACAAAGTAAGAATATCTATAATTAAGTCAGAAAATGGGACATTCCAAAGGTAGTTATCCCTAGTGGGAATAGCAATTGTGAAACGATAAGTCTTATAGTTTTATAAGGATTATTTAGCAATTTACCTCAGATGCATGGTATGGTGTAGGCTTTGAACTCTATGTATTCATGAAAATTACAGAATACCATATGGAAAGAATAGGACTGAACAATAAATATAAAAAAAGGATGCACATTTAGCTTTGCTATCTATAAATGATTAATAGCAGGACTAGTTGATTGAGTAATAACTAGTAATCTATATTTGAATAATGTAAATTCGTATTCCAACTTGATTTTTATTCTTAATAAATTGTTCATTAAGGGGTCACGAATTTATGATTTATCTGTGTTAATAATTTTAACAAAGCACCAATAAATGTGTGGATAAATCTCTTTTACATTCTTACCTTTAATAAATATAGGAATGTAGATCTCCTATTTTTACACAAACGCTGTCCTACCTTCTTAAAATTATTCTGTAATTAATTAATAATATACCTGCATTTTTGAAGGCTTAATTTGTATATCATAGCTGTAAAAGTTTTTAATTAGAATTTTACCACTAATAAGTATTGAATAAAAATGTAACCCGTATCGCTAATATTCATTCTATTAGTTAGCATTATTGCATTTGATATGTATCTTAAGAACTAGTCATGCATCTGAAAATATTATGAACGACTTTTAGAAATTAAGTTTTGAGTCTTGATAATGTGATAGGTTACCAATCTTTCATTTGGTTCTTGAAAATAGGAATAGAAAAATATGATGTTTTGTGATTAGCAAAATATACGGGCATCTTCATTGCGCACTTTACCTATTAGAGTTACGATAATATTATTACCAAATGTATTGTCAAAAAGGTCATTCTAGCTGTATTAATATTCTTAGAGCTCCTTAGAGAATATACTTTTAACCTTAAAATTTATGAGTAAAATACAAAGTAATCCTTGCAACAGATTCCCCGAACCATTTTACCATATAATAAATTTTGTCAAAAACAACGTCGAATTTAATTATAGGTTTGAGCCATTAAATACATCATTAATTCCTTCTATCGTATCTTTAGTACTGTTTGAGAGCGCCTCCCCAGTTTCATTCACAGCATCTCCCAATCCTTCAGTTATATTACCAGCTGCATTACCAGTTCCATTTGCCACTCCAACCAATCCTCTAGTTATATTGCCTGTAGTCTCATTATCTTCCTGTATCGCGATTTGAATATCACCTTCATTATATTCTATTTGTGAGATATTATTTTGTGCAAAAACGTTGATTTCTCCTGATCCTATTAAAGGTATTAGAGTAAATATAGTAAACAATATAATAATATCCATAGCCTATATACAATTATCACCTTTTTTAAAATTTTTGTTTATTCAAGGCATGCTAATACTCCAAAACAAGAAAGATACAAAATGAAACGGTTTTGATCTAAACTAAAGTTTTAATTTTTGTCTGGGAATACCTTCGTACAAGGTTACTGTCAAAATCAGCAAATAGGTTCGATAATTGTGTCTACCGTCACTAATTTATCCTACGTGAATTATATCTACTTTATGATAAAAGAAAATTACTATCAATAACCATTGAAATAGGAAATTTAGAAATGAAAACAATAAAACAAGAACAATAACTGACTGGTAAGAATTCTAAAGGAGATGAAATAAGAATAGTATTAGATGAAATTAAGTTGGATGAATATGTAAAAATTGTTAATGAATGGGGTGCGGCTTAAGGAGCATTAATTACGTTTATTGGCAATAGACTTACCCTATTCAAAGCTATGTTAACAGTAGGTGGTATGACGTCAATTAACTGGCAAAAAAGATTGGGACACGCCCACAAATAATAAAATAATGGCTTGGCGCGTAACCACCCAGGGGCTATGTTATCTATGATCGCGTAGGTGATACATCACTCTTTCTGAAGAACATGCTATGATACTTACTGATGAGAATAGCCCCGTATAAGTAGCGGGGTTTTTATCAGTCCCTGGTTAGTCTTTTTAAAGACGACGAAAATATTATTCAAGTATTTAAAACTGGAAAAGGCCTCGGATGTGGAGATCATCATCATTATTTGTATGAAGGTGCAGAGCGATTCTACAGGTCAAACCCTTTGGCAAATCTGTAGAGTAATTGGATCCCAGCTTTCGACTCTTGAACAAAAACTCAGAAATGAATGAACTAAAGTTGCAGATGTTGGATGTGGGCATGGTACATCAACAATTATAATGGCAAAAGCATATCCAAATTCAAAATTAAGGGATTAGACTTTTACAAACCGATAATTGAAAGGGCTAGAGAATAAGGTTAAAATGAAAATCTGCATAAAACCACATTTGAGGGGCATTGTCCACTACTTATCCCCGGTGATTACTATGATTTAGTCACTTTGATTGCTTTCACGATATTGCCGACCCAAGTGGAACAGCAAGACATGTAATGCAAACATAAGAAAAAGATAGTATATAGATGTTAGTAGAATGTTGCAAATGATAAACTTGAGGATAATCTAAATCCCTTTGAAGGAGTAGTTTAGTCTGTATCATCTATAGTATATGCGTATTTGCATCCTTAAGTGAAAATGGGCAGCCCTTGGAGCATAAGCAGGTGAACAAAAAATTGTAGAAATAGTAAAATCAGCAGGCTTCCCACAGTTTAGCCGCACTACTCAAACTCCTTTCAACTTGATTTTCGAGGCAAACCTTGAACTATCATATAATATTTGATGGAGTTTTTACAAAATCATAGAATGGATTTCCTGTTTTTACAACAAGGCTTTGTACCTAAACTCCGCACCTCAAGCTTGGATTTTGATTAT
Organism: Candidatus Nitrosocosmicus sp.; assembly: GCA_031177355.1. Classification (GTDB taxonomy): domain Archaea; phylum Thermoproteota; class Nitrososphaeria; order Nitrososphaerales; family Nitrososphaeraceae; genus Nitrosocosmicus. The sequence continues at coordinate 4,289 of JAPSGR010000077.1, forward strand.
ACTGTTATTATATCGAAGCAAGTTTTATATTTAGAATTAAAATTTCTGACGTCTAATTATTATAATGGTCCAAGCGGAAAGGAAAAATATAAAAAAGTACAACTTTGTATATACCTATATGAAGTTCTATAAAATTACATCAAATCTCAAACTATTGATATACACTATAAAGACAAAACTATTTGCAAAATCAAAGAGAATTGAAGCTTAATTAAATACTTTGATACCAACATCATCTTTTGATTATTCTAACAATGATAATTGCAAATAGGTTAATCTCATATTATTAATTGATAATCACAATACAAAATTCAAGGATCCGGTTTAAGGAGGGATAACTTCAATAAACTAATCTATTTGAATCTAACAACAATATATTATTCACCCATTATTTTAACCAAAACTCTCTTCTTCCTCATTCCGTCAAATTCTCCATAAAATATCTGTTCCCATGGACCAAAATCAAGTTTACTGTTTGTAATTGCAATTACGACTTCTCTTCCCATGATTTGTCGTTTTAAGTGCGCATCAGCATTTTCTTCTCCGGTATCGTTATGACTATACTGAGTAATGGGTTCGTGAGGGGCAAGTTTTTCTAGCCACTTATGAAAATCTTTATGCAGTCCTATTTCGTCATCATTTATAAATACACTAGAAGAAATATGCATTGCATTTACCAAACACAACCCCTCTTTAATCTCACTTTCCTTCAATATTTTTTCAACTAGTGGTGTAATGTTAATCAATTGAAACCTTGATGATGTATTGAATAAAAGATATTCTGTTTTGACTTTCATTCACTAGATGAATAAATAATAACGTTTTATAATGGTATTTATATAATCTATTCCTTTTGAAGTTAGACAAAGAAGTTTAATCAAGAGAAATGGTAACATATTATGAATAACGATAGGCATTTTGTATCAACAATAATTGAAAGTAAATTAGGTGACTTGATGAAAGGATGAAAAATTAGAAGAAAGTTACTTCCATGTTATAATAGTAAAAAAATTGTTGTTATAGGATATCCACCGTGTGGATACGGCAATTTTTTATCTTCATATAACAATAAACGCCAATTATTTGCAGAGATTGCAAAATGACATCAGAAAACATTACAGCAAGTCCATACTCAACTTTATAGTGAATTATACTACGATCTTAGCCATTCCAAAGACTATTGATCCAGATTATATCAAACAGAATAGTAAAAGTACAGGTTGGAACCTGATTGAGGCGACATTGCGGATATTAACAGGGTATTCCCATTTTCTGCGCTTGATGTGTCTTTAGATATGATTTAAGATACCAACCTTATTTAAAAAAATGATAAACCTAGACAGACGGAGAATGATATAATCGATAAGACTAAAAATCAGCTTAACAAAGCAATTTATAACTTGTGTGTCCCATTCTAATATATACAGTTACGGAATGTATGAGTATACTAATTCATCATCAGAATCATTTATCTGGACTATCATAGTCTCAGTATTAGTAGCCTCTCCTTAATTGCATAAGCTATATCAAAAGAATATAGACATCCTTTAAGATTACGTGCAGATTTAGCCTCTTTTTCATCAGGTATTTTCATTGGGACAGTTACATTTAGTATAATAGGAGAGGCGGTTAAGATGGGTGATATATTCACGATGGGAATTGGGTTCGGTATAGGAGCTGTTACATTTAGTATAACTAGTTACAAGATTCAAAACGATAAATCACTTTCCTTGTCATCTGGTAAAGGAATACAGTTGAAACAAAATAATATAGATTTAGATAAGAATGTTACCATCAATAGCAGTAACACCAGCCGTAGAAATATCAATAGAGGTACAAGGGATAAAACAAAAGAAATACAAAAAGAGAAACCAGGATCAGGTAGGCCAATAATTATTGGAACATTAGCAGACAGTCATCCCGAAACAATCATGATAGGTGTGATGGTAGCTTTAGGTATACTAATTTATTTCCCACTGCTTTAGCGTTGTTCATCGGTAACTTTGCAGCTACAATTGTGGGTACTAGAGAACTCGTAGCAGAGAATGAACCTAAAAAGAAAATAATTAAACAATGGAGCATGCTGTTCACATTCGTAGCAATAGGGGGACCCATAGGTTATTTTCTTACATTAGTTTTAGATGAA
>JAPSGR010000106.1 GCA_031177355.1 Candidatus Nitrosocosmicus sp.
TTAATTTATTGATGTCTGTTATTTTTTCAGTGATGGTTTTATCAATCTGCAATAGGATGTCCGTATAGTTTTCTTTTTCTTCCGGGTCGTAAGTTCTTTTCTTATTGTCTTTATCAAATGATTCATGACGCATTTCTTCTTTTTCATTTTCTTCAAATGTTCTGTCAGATGAATTTTCCAATTTATCTTGATTAAGAGTGGATCTTTGACAATTCAAACACATAACATCGCCCTTATATTTAATTAAGAGGCCGTTGCAAATTTTACAAGGTTCTGATAATAATGTTCCGCCCTTTAATAAAAAATCTGCACCCTTTTTGACAATGTCATTATTCATGAGGATCTAAAGGATGTTATTTTCATCTATATTTTTATCATGGATTTTAATCTTGTCTTGTTTGCTTAATTTGTTGAGTTCGTTCACTAAGAATTCTTTGTATTTGTTCTTTTCTTCTTCTGTCATTCTATCTAGATTAGAACTGAGGGTTGACCCTATTGCTGATAGTCTATCAATTAAGTCCATTGTCATGAATTTTCCCATGTTTCCTATCCTAAGCACAACCTCTAGGTGTTTTTGTATTATATTATGGGCTGATTTTATATCGGACGATATTGATATACCTTTTTTCGTTACCCTGTACCTCCCATTTTCGTGCTCTTCTATTAATCCTTCTCCTAATAGCCTGCCCAATAATGGGTAAATTAATCCTGGTGAGGGCTTCCATTTTCCGCCCGTTTGAACTATTGCTTTGTCTATTATTTCCTTACCTGTCATTGGTTGTTCTGACAAAAGCTCTAGAATGTAATGACGAGAGAAACCTCTGGGAATGGCACTTCCAACCCTGGAAAACCAATCAGATAACATCTTTGTATGTTTTATGTCGCTAGTGACTTATTAATTTTTATTATGAAAATAGTAGAGTAAGATATCTTAGAAACTGTAAAGGACGATAAATTGTATAATTGTAAATAAAAATTAGATTAATGGTTTTCTATGGCAAGCTCTAAATCTTGTTGATATTTTTCCCATTCTTGCACTTCTTTATCATCTAATATTTCTAGTTTCTCCAATTTTTGTTCCTTTCTCATCTTTGCTTACTTACTATGCCAAGTTCTTTAATATAAGATTTATTTTGCCTATATTCGTCTCAGTTATTATAAATATTTGATGTTGTTATGAGAAAGGATGATTAAAATAACAATCGTGTTTCTTAAAAATTGAGATATATGTAATTATTATATGTGTTTGTGGTTTGTTAATATTAAATTGCCCTACACTAGCATAGTTTTTATTTGGAGAGCAAAATTCTGTTATAATAAGTAAATTGTCGCTAGAAGATTTTAAACATATTCTCAGAATTGCAGGAAAAGACATTGAAGGTAGTAAAAAATCCATCGTAGCTTTAAGTGAGGTGAAAGGTATTGGTTACAATCTAGCCCAGGTTATTCTTCAGTCACTAAATATTAGTCCTTATCTAAGAGTTGGTTTTTTTACTGATAAAGACATTTCTGATGTCGAAAATGCTATAAAAAATATCGGTTCAATGGGAGTGCCAAATTGGTATCTTAACAGAAGAAAAGATATGGATACTGGTACGGATGTTCATCTTATTACCTCTGACTTAGATTTTACTAAATCTAATGATATAGAAAGAGAGAAATCGATAATGAGTTGGAGGGGTTACCGACATATGTTTGGATTAAGAGTTAGAGGTCAAAGAACTAGAAATACTGGACGGAAACAAACTGCCGTTGGTGTAAAGAAAGCTATGGGAAAGCCTGGTGCTTCCTCTGGAAATGCCGCAAAAAAATAACAGGGTGATATGAAATGGGAGATCCGAGAAAAGCCAAAAAGAGTTATACTAGGCCTCGAAGTATTTGGACAAGTGACCAAATCAGTTCTGAATTATACGTAGTTGGTTCCTATGGTTTACGAAATAAAAAAGAATTATGGAAGGCTCAAACAGAGATTGCTAGAATTAGGAATCAGGCTAGGGCTCTGTTGGCGATTTCAACAGATGTGCGACATGAAAAAGAGACCAAACTCCTAAATTACCTATCTAGGCTTGGTATCGTAGAAGATAGCTCTACATTGGATGATATTCTTAATCTTAAAATTGAAGATATCTTGGAAAGACGATTGCAAACATTGGTAATGAAACGTTCTAATTTAAAGTCTCCTTATCAGGCAAGACAGATTGTTGTTCATGGCCATGTTAGCATAGGTGATAGAAAAATCAATTTACCCGGTTACCTCGTAAAAAAAGATGAAGAAACCCAAATATTAATTCATTTTACCCCTGTTGTCGAAGCCTCTATCAATACTCCTAAATCTTAATTTTTACATTTGGTATTTCTTATATCTTCTCAACTTTTTCAATATCCACGTAATCGATTTTTCCATCACTGTCCATGTCATATCCCTGTACAATCGCAGCCCATCCATTTTCACTACCCGTATAATCTGAAAATGTCTTATTACTAAAACTTGTAAATGCTATTACTGCAGATTTGGTACCGATGGATCTTACCCCTGCAATTAAAATTATGTTTTTTAATTTGTTAAATGGGTTTTTTATTTTAGCGATTAGACCTAAATTGTCTAGATGATATATTTTACTTGTTTTATCTACCAATCCTGACCAGTAATTCTCTTCATTGAATTTTATCGGCAAATATTTATTGAATTCTGCTGAAACAATGTTTGTACCCGGGCCACCTATTATAATCAAATTATTGCCTTCCAATTCTTTTTCTGCTTTTGCATCTTCATCGAGTTTTACAATAAATCCATCGGG
>JAPSGR010000018.1 GCA_031177355.1 Candidatus Nitrosocosmicus sp.
AAACCCTGCTAATAGAGATATGCCCATATCTCTATTAGCAGGGTTTTTGATTGGTGCAGAAAGAGAATCAAAAGGAAAGGCCGCTGGAATAGGAACCCACTGTTTTGTAATAGGAGGATCAATGATTTTTACCTACATTTCTGCGCTAATTGATCCAAATTCAACATCAAGAATCGCCGCTCAGATTGTAACAGGTATCGGATTTCTTGGAGCTGGTGTGATATTAAAAGGTGAGCTATTTGATAACAAGGAATCGGATACCCCGGCAAATAAGAAAGTAGTTAATTTGACTACTGCCGCAAGCATATGGTTCTCTGGGGCTATAGGAATGGCAATAGGTTTTAATTTTTACTTTATCGCAATTATTTCCGTTGCCTTTGCCCTGATTGTTCCACGTATTCCCCAGGTAGGAAAAAGACGGCAGGAGGATACAGACGAATAATGAGTATGAAAGCGATGAAATCAAATACATAATACAAAATACTGGCGAACTAATATAATACACATACTATGGTGATCATGTCCTATAGTTAATATAATTTAGGTAACAGTCTAACAACACAGAAGAAACAAAACCTAGTCGAAACAGAGGTTCAATTACCATAACCTCTGTTTACATAACTATTAACCAGTTATTGAATCAAATCGTATCTGGCTTGTCCAGCCATTAAAAAGAGTTTATCCTTGCTTGCAGTTATCTTATTTTTTATTGATTTGGCCGGAACTCCTGCAACAATATCTTCATCTTGCACATCAGATATTATAGAACTGCCAGAACCAACAATAACCTTGTTACCTATTTTTAACTTATTTTTTATTGTGCTGTTAAGTCCAAGCCAGCAGTTACTTCCGATTTGCGTACTTCCACCGATAATTGTGCCTGCAGTCAGTTCAGTATTCTTTCCTATACTCACGTTATGAGCAACATGACAAAGCGCATCAATCTTTGTCCCTTGTCCAATTGTTGTATCCGATAAAGAACCACGTGCTATTGAGCAGTTGGCATATATTTCTACGTCATTTTCAATAATTACTTTGCCATAATGAGGAAACTTTTCTAATTCCAAAGTTTCACTCGATCTTTCAAATGCAAATCCATCAGAACCAATGGTTGTGTTGGGTTGGATGGTACAATCGTTTCCTATTATACAATTTTGTAAGTTTACTTTAGAATCAATTTTTGTATTATCTCCAATTACACAATCCTCGCCTATGACAACGTGATCTCCAATATAACAATCTCTACCTATTTTGGCTGAATCGGCTATAACTGCATTCAAGGATATACCTACTTTTGGACGCTGACGGCTAATTTTTTTTGCAAGCCGAGTAAACTCAAGCCTTGGATTATGTACGAAAACTAGGAGTTGATTTTGATCCTGCTTTGGAGAGACCCGACCTTCCATATTCTTCTTGCATAAGATAACTCCAGCATTAGACCGTGAAATGGCCATAATGCCCCTGTTTTCATCGGCAGAGCAAAATGACACATCAGATGATGTTCCCTCATATAAGGAAGATACATTTGTTATTAATTTAGACTTTAAGCTTGATATCTGGCCTTTAATTGTATAAGATGAATCAATAAGATGATCTAATAGTGATTCAACTGTCCATTGAACCATATCAGAGGTGATGTACCTTTTAATATAATTGTTTTCTACACGCTCATAATATGAAAATTATTGGATAAAATAATATGCATTTATATAGATACAAATTAAATTCAATTATTAGTAAGTTAGATAAGGTTTTAGTTGAGACAAGAAGAAAACAGATTATAAATCAGCATTTTAAAGGAGATTGGCGGTAAACTTTATTAAAGAAACGATATAAAAAAAAATTCCAACTTACATATACAATTTTACCAAATATTTTGTTCAAAACACAATTTGTATAACAATTCCCTAAAGAAAATATTCTTTAATAGGCATTAAAATTATCCTAGCAGTTTAATCGTTACTGGTCCACCGCTTAGAGTCTTTTGCTCAAGCCTTATAATCGAACGTTTTCCCCGATACATGACATATGTTTCAAACTCTCTTTCCCCAAATTCAAATTTGACACGTTTATTTAACCATTCTTTGGGAACAACAGCAGTGAGGCCCAAACCTGGCACTTGTCTAAAGTGTGTCTTGTATGACAAATTATTATTTTCAGACACAACAAGTTATACACTTGTAGGATACAAATACTTATTCTATCATTCTTAGTTTATAATTACCATGTAATTTTGGCGGTAATAGAGAAAACTAAACTTTGGTTGGAATTATCTTCCATTAAATTACAAAAATACCAATGCAACCAAATATCATGTAATCTGTTCAGGTATTATGCTGTATATAATCTCCATTTCATTGGGGATGGCATTAACTATTGAATTTATTCGGATGGTTAGATACCAGTCACTTTTGTCGGATTAAAATAACGATATTAACCTAGATTTAAGAAAAGATATTTTCTTTTAAAGCCCTGCAACAAATGCATTAAAGGAAGTACATGGCATTAAACACCTTTTATTACCAATGTTTATATAATACCGTGGGTAATTATTGTTATGTCGTTACAAGATAAAAAAGAAACCAATATGAATTATAATTTTGATCAAACAATTCAGAATAACATTCAGATCTTTAATAGATCAATTGAAGAAATGACACGGTCGCTTAATCAAGTCTTTAATGAATCAAAGAAAAGCGTTGAAAGAAACATTTCTGAAGCAAACAATCAGATTCCGAGATATACTCAATCTATAAACGAAGTACAAGAACAAGCCGTACAAGCAACAAAAGACATTGCGGAAAATTATCTCGAATGTCAAAAGCAGGTTATCGATTCATTTCAATCTATCATCTCTCCATATATTGAAAATGCAAATAACCAATTACATAATAATCAAGAATTGTTTAGAAGACTACCAGAAATATATTCAAAGATTGGCAATAACTACACTGAAAATAGTATTGCAATGAGCAGAATAATTAACAGTATGGCGTTTTCAAACGTTGAGTTGATGAAGAATGCAATTAACAACACAAAAGAGCAATCAAAACATCTAGCAGAAATTGGAAAAAGAAACGTCATAGTTTACGAAACAATAGAAAAAGAAAACAGAAAAACCATTTAAAAGGTCTAAATTTTTTTAGATTTTTTAAAAATTTTTGCTTAAAAACCTATTTTTATTTTATCACTACATATTCAATATCCAATGTTCAATATTCATTTAACAATTGATTTCAAATCATTGGTTGCAAAAATCAAAATCCTATACGTGTTAGATAGCTCTGGATTAATTTAGATTTAAAAAGCTATTAGATTCTATAAAAGGAATGATAAAAGAAATAATGTGTCTTTTTTGAGCTGAATATAATTTTAGTACCTTCAAAATAATTCTAAGTTCAAAATCTGTAACAATAGTTAATATAGTTTGGTAATAACATAATATATGCAAAGTGTCAGAAAAAAAGCATCAGAAGTTATAGCATCAGTAGCTTTAGCACTATTAATTATCTACCTTGTAGACGTTTTAACTACAATGTTGACTGGACATGTAGGCTTTTTGCCATTTTCCTCTCAAGACAGAGGACTTATATTCGGAGCGTCTTCGATAGCTCTATTTATCGTTTCATTTGCGGTCAGTATAGGTGTTTATTCAAAGGTTACGGCCACACTTCTTATTATAGGCGGAGCCCTTATTGGGACTTCAGTTCTGGTATCAACTTATATCACACCCCAGTTTATCAATAGTTTTGAAGGAACCAAGATAGTAACGCCACCTTTGCCTCAGTTTGTAGGTATAATAATTCTAGGTTATGCTATAATGGGATCAGGTATATTCAAAGCGGTCAGGAAGAGATAAACTCTATTCTCTGACAGCATATTTCATACCCCCAAGAGAGTCACTGTTTAGTTTCACTTCCATAATTATTTCCAAGATGAGATAATAGAGAGAAGAGGAGACATTCGCAATGCATCTCCAGATATTGGACAATTAGATTCATCGAGCAATTAAGAGTCAAGTAGTTTTGGCCCGGCGGTCGTGTAGTTCTGGTATTAACCTTAACTTCCCAAACCTAGTAAACAGGGAACAATGTATTATTACAATAATCCTTCTCTGTCATACCTTTCTCAGCCTATAAATACTAAAACTGATGTGGTAGATCTTAAACATCTAACATTTAACTTTTAACGTCTAACACATAAAGCATAGTTTATACAACTAAACATAGTTGAAAATTTCAGACCTGTGTAATCTTATTGAAGAATCATTTCATTCAGGAAAATATCCTTTGTCGATAGATACTGAAAAGACAATGTCATCATTGGTTAAAATTGTAAATAAATCATCCTCTGATGATTTCAAAGAAGACAATATAATAATTGAGACACGTATAAATGACTTTTTTGTCTTAAATAATTATACTCCCGCCCTGTCTCACTTGCCCGGGATTATAGAAATGGATTGCTTAGAATCTTTTAAGATGCTTAGTCGTCGTATTGATAGAATATCATCTAATAAATCGGATCATCTATTCATAAAAAAATAGATGTAGGCAGCGTATAGTATTATTAATATCATTACATAACATACGGTTAGTATACGAATTTTTATTTTAATATTACTTTAACAAACATTATGATTGCTGACTTTGATTCGTTAGTGATTTAGGATTATTATACGCATCTAATTTGTTTCGATTGCCAAATAGTATGGATATTTTTTTGATAATTGAAAAAAAAGGAGAAAATTTTTATTAGTTGTTTATTGTTTTATAATTTCTGGTAGGCGTCGCAAGCAATTCCTCAATCTCGTTATTCATCCTTAAGAAAACTAATCCTTTTTGTGTTGTTTTGTATTCTGAACCTTCTACATATTCAATTAAATCATTTTCTATTAGGACCGAAAGGTACTCTTTTAATTGCGCATAACTTAAAAATGCTTTGTACATAATTTTTGTCTTTGTTGCTCCACCATTTGCTGCATCAAGGATCATGGCCACTATTTCGGTTCGGCTTCTGTATTTCATATATTATATAATACCTTTACTACTATATAACCGCTACAAATCCATAACTCAATTTATCAATAAGAAGTACGGAGAGATTACTATCCGATGTTAATAGTATCAGATTAAAGTATAAAATTCGACTTTATCCTATATTACGGCTCAATATAAAATACATAGTATAAGAAGAAGTACGAAAGTAAAAGTATAGTTATTTCACATGAAGAATGATATGGAGGGAGACGGCGAAGAGTTAGTAGGCGATAAAGAATGTATCATCAGACCACAGATTAAAATAATAAACTGCCCCATAAGGACAACATTAGGAGTATTGGGTAAGAAGTGGACAATGCTCATAATAAGAGATATCGGCTTTCTAAAAATTAACAGATTTAACAGGATACTTGAATCGATTCCGGGTCTCACGCCCAGGGTTTTATCCATGCGACTTCGAGAACTAGAACGCGAGGGAGTAATCAGATGCACACAAATAAAAAAAGAACAAACGATGGTTATTTGGAGTTTGACGGAAAAAGGAAAAGACATTCTGCCGATACTATTAATGTTAACTGCTTTTGGGTCCAAATGGTATTCTGAACTTGTATTTGAAGATAAAAAACCAAGAAGTCTGAACGAAGTATTTTCTTTGCCTGAAACTATTGAACAAATAATAGAATATCATAAGAGATTGAATATCGACCGTCCTTTTTGATGTGAACGAGGTTAGTATAATCCCCATAAAGAACCGTTTCAAAAAAGAATAGAATCATATACAGTAAATCAATACCTTTACTAATTTATAAAATAGAATACCAGTATCATGTATCCAAACTATGATATAATTATTTTCAATTATACAATTTGATTATAATGAGTAACATAACAAAAACCCACAAAGTCGGAATCTTTGCAATGTTTATTGCTGCAGCCTTAATTGGTTCAGTAGTTGCATTTGGCGATAACTATGCATACGCTGGAGGAAAGAAGAAACATAACGATGCAGAACAAGAAATTGAACAAGGACAATCAAATGAACAGAATGCACAATGTGTCTCTGGAGAATTTTCATTATTATGTGGAAATAACATAAACTTGCAGTTACAAGAACAATTAGGTAACTTGGCTTTAGGCCAACAATAATTTTTTTTTGTATTAATAACTATTAATAATACTTAAGACGGTTTTACTATTTTCTTATGATTTGATTGCAATAGCCTTTATCTTTTTCCTCTAATAAGGGTCATTCCGTATCAAATTTGGCGTATTCAAAATAAAAAATTTTTCGCTTCGTAAAGTTACATATTATCTTATTTGGCAATAAGAACAATCACAAAATCAAAAGCTCCTTAAATTTTCCAAAAAAAAGTTATGAAACAAGACACAATTGAGATTGAATAACGATAAGATTAAACGTGAATTAGATACTTTATTTAAAAAAAATTATTGTTGGCCTAAAGCCAAGTTACCTATATTATCATTGAAGAACAAACCAACATTATTTCCGGATGCGATAGAATCTTCACCAGAAACTACCTGACTATTTTGAGTAGATGATTGTTCTTGAGATATACTCTGTTCTGCTTCATTTGAATTTCCGTTTTCGTTATTGTTGTCATCATGATCATGATCATGATCATCATCGTCACAAGAATGTGCAAATGCAAAGAAACTATCAGATGTAATGATAGCAGGCACTACAGCTATTATCAGCGTCGCAACGGCAATTGTTACCATTATGGACTTTTTTCTTTTTTCAGATAACATATGAGTCATTGAAATATTGAAGGATTAATATATTAGAATTTGATAGATTCTATCTATAATATTTTTCTGCGCCATAATTAAGTGCTTATAATTATCCTAGTAAGAAATATCAAGGTTAAAGCGGTAAAAATTCTAACTGTAATTTGAATCCAAAATTTCATACTTGTATTATTATATAAATTGATTTTAAGATTACTTATTTCACGATGAAAATGCATTCTTTAGTAATTATGGTTTCTTTGAATGAGAAAAACTTCCTGATTCATCTGATTATAACCAAGACTAAATGTAGAAACGCTTGGATATTTTATATTAAAGTTTGTTTGATGCAAATCGCATCGGCTTTAGGCATTATTTGTTGATTTTTGATGCGCTCTATTTATATGCATTCGATTCCAAGGCTTAGCCTCAGAGACCTTGAATCATTTCTTATCAAATGGAAATAATTCTCCTTTTTTAACAAATTCCCTTGTACTGAAATCATACCGGGCTGAGGCAGTAACATATGTTTGCTTTTATAAGGTAAATTGGAGAAACCTAAAGTTACACTGCTATTGTCCATACAAATTAAGGCCAGTATTTTCGCTTGATGATATATCTCCAGAATTACATGAATTTATTATCGTAGCATTAGGTGGAGCATAACAATAAGAACCTTGAGAGGAGCTTTGGGAGCTAGTTATGTAACTGTCCTGAGGGGCAACGGGATTACTAACATCAAACTCGATATAAGCATACAATATACTAGTTGGCACGTTTGAAATAGATACTGCAAGTAGTACAGCGACTAAAGTAAGCACTAATGGAATCTTTAATGAAAATTTATTCATCTATTATATAATCAATATATCATATTTCGACATTATGTAACTTCCATCTGAATTTTTGTTATTGTAATTTATTTCATTAAATAAGAGGGTTAATTTGAGTGTACAGGGATAAAAGCCATCCTCCAAAGTTCTTGATAAAGTATTCCTAATTGAGATTTGTAATACTGAATCAAAGCAATTTACATGAGTTGTTATTTCATGTATCATAAATTCAGATAAAACAAAAATCAGAAGATTTTGAATTATAATTAATTTACAAATCAAACATAAGATCAATTTTCCATTAGTCTAGTCACGCCAAGATGTCTACTTTTTTATTTTATGTATTCTTAAGTATGAAATGGTTTACTTATGATTGAGGACGACATACGATATATTCTATCTCATTTCGATAGACAAGAATTCTTGTTTCCCCGATCTATTATGACATCCAAGACAAAGGGTCAAACTTTTGTTGATTCGGAAGAACAAATGATCGAATACTTTAAGGAATCTAACTTTGTTGATTGTAGAATTAATGGGTACCCCTTCCATGATGAAACAGAGAGAAGAAAGTTGTATCCAAGCTTTATTTTTATAGACTTGGATTTATCATTATGTTCTACTTGTAAATATCCAATTAGGAAGTTAGATTACATACTAAAACAAACTACGAAGAAAATAGAAGAGAAAATCGACGGTCATCCTACGATCCTTTGGACTGGAGGTGGCTATCATATTTATCAACCAATGAAAATTGTCACTAAGGATGGACAAAAGCGGCCTTTAGAAGCTTTTAAAGAATTTGAAGAATTCATTCCAATAGTAAGAAATGATTTAACCACTGAAATTATTCGTTTTGCTGCAAAATACTTTACTGATGGTAAAGGAGATCCAAAGCATAATCCTTCTATCTATTCATGTTTAGTTCGTTTTCCGGGAACAGTTAATTCAAAGTATAATGAAACAGTAAAAATGATCCAACCATGGGATGGTAAAGAGGCTATAGCAAACACTTTGGTGTTGCCTTTCATTGACCATTTAACTCAATTAAGAATTGAAGCAGAGAGATTAAGAAAGAGATACGAGATAACTAGACCCATAGCAGATAACAGGAAAATAGTGTGGATAGAAAAGTTACTTGATACTCCAATTTATGACCACAGATACTTTTGTTTATGGCATATTTTGATACCGTATCTTAAAAACATTAGAGGATTATCACATAATGAAATAATCATCATATTGACAGAATGGTTAGATAAATGTAATAAGTTATACAAAGTTAAGTGGAAATATCCACAAAGGATTAAGCAACAATTAAGATATGATAAAGGCTATCCACCTATCAGTTTAGAAAATTTAAAGAAAGAGAATTTTGAATTATACATGTTACTGCAAAATTCGATGAGTTAACTTCAGCTTGTAAATTAACGCCGTTTTGTTTATCGATCTTGTATATTACACCTTTTGGAATACTTGTAGAAACATTTTTTCCGAATATATACTATCAGACTTGCATGAATGGTATTAGTTTAACCTTTTTATGTCAAAGCTAGTTATACCGGTGTAAATTTCTAATATTTTTATGGCCTATAGATAATTCATATCTTTTAATATCTTGCAAGGCGTCTTCAATTGATTTCATTAGTTTTATCCCTATACCTTGATTCTGATATTACGGATATACAATTAATCTTTTAATAAAAACAGTATCGTGGACATTAGAATCTTTAACTGATCCGACTATATCATCATTGTATATTGCTTTGAGAAAAAGAGATTCTGAAAATTTTATTATTTCATTTAGAGTTTGTAGTAACGGTGGAGAAATATCGAAATCGTTATAAATATCTGCTTCAGTCCTAAAATATTGATTATGCAATAATAATATATCTTTAATCCTCAATAGTTGTTTTTGTTATTTTTATAGAAGTCATCATTCTGCTTTCATTTATCAATTAAAATAATCTATATCCTGATAAGCTCTTTGTTTCCTAATTTATATTATACCGCATTTAGTAAGATGCGGAATAGCACTAAAACATTACCAGACGATCTTATGAGAAGCAGTAAGACTGACTTCAACTCGCTCTCAGAGCCGAAATAAAAGAAATGATGCGAAAATGCATATCAAGAAGCCCTGAAAACCTTCTTAAGGCTTTCAACTCAATTAAAAAGAATAACAATCACAAATATTATATTAAGAACAAAAATGGAGATAAAGATAGTATAAGGGCCGGTGGTCTAGCCTAGGTATCGGTTAGTATAGAAAAGAGTTTCTATTTTTTTAAACAATATCCTCATGTATTTAAAAAAATGAAAAGAATATCTATCTTTGAGATCCATCATCTAGGGGTAGGTTTTCATTGTTACTATCGTCTGATGTTTGTTGTTCTAGGACGGTTGGATTTTGTGGTACAGCATCTATCAAATTAGGATTTGAAGATAAAGAATTCTCTGATTCGCCATTTTGGTTATTTGACGAATCTTCTAGTTGTTCTAATGTGCCTACATTACCAAGTGGGACACGTTGGTCAGTGACCGGAGACTGGGGATTTGGTTGTTTGGCATCATCTATAACTATGTCACCTTCAGGAACAACATTTCCTTTGTAAGGTGGCGGCATATAACCTACTAGATGCTTCTCACCACAATTATTTGTCACATCACCTGTTTTTATATCGATATCACAATGCTGACAGTATCTAATTTCTATTCCTTCTTCATCACTTTCATACCAGCAACAGGTAACAACTAGAGCTGCTGGATTATCCTCACATTTACCACCACTAAAATTCGGGTCTTGAGGAACTGCATTTGCATACGATATGGGAATATATAAGGTCAAAGCGATTGAAAATATTAGAGTTATTATTCTCATATTGGATTTTGCGTCTGTTTGGGTAATAATGGTATTAACCACATTCATGGTCCTGGAGATAAGTATATAAGATTTATACCAAAATTCTAATACTCTTGTATTCTCATAATTTGCGTTTTAGTGTATTTAATCTAGTCAAATTGGGCATTATAAAGGCTTAAACCCAGAATGATAAACATAATGCTTTTGGCAATTTCTCAACAATTTAGATATCAATTCTTTCAAAATCAGAGATGCTGTCCCTTCAGGGTCAAAAGCAAGTATCAAAGTCATATAAATATAAGCTCAAAAGTATATTAAAGAAAAAGGTTGTAAACTGACCATACAAAGATTTGCCACTTCTATCATCTATAATTCCAAACCAATTAGACCTTATAAAATCAGTAAGAATCAAAACACGAAAGTAGGTTCACATAATCTTACCTTAACAGTAAGATTTATCAGAAAATGAATCAGTTAAGCACTTTTAAAAGGTCAATCTGTAGAAATAGTCTTTCAGGACCATCAAATGACAACACTATCCTAGGCAAGTTTCTGAAGGCCAATAAAATGGCCGATAATCACAAATTATATATTAAGAACAAAAATGAAGACAAAGATAGTATAGGGCCGGTGGTCTAGCCTGGTTAAGATACCGCCTTGACATGGCGGGGGTCGTTGGTTCGAATCCGACTCGGCCCATGTAAAATTTGTATTGTTTCTATAGACTTGATAGACTTATTTGACAACATAAAAGCTGTATTTATATTATATCGAATTTCCATGTTTGATGAGGCTTAAATAATTTAGTATATTGTTTTTGTATTACAGTATACTGCTTTTCTAAACTTGGTGAATAGTAAAGATTGCATGTAATACAGTGTAAACCAACCTTCTAAAATGATTTTATAGATCTTAATCTGACATGGCTGAATTAAACCTCCTATGACAAAGTTGACACCTAGTCAATGTTGTACGATAGTAAAATTATTATTTGATCTTTGAGTAGTACCATAATCTTTGTAAGATAATCATATTACACGGTGTTCAAAGGAAATGAAGTAAGGGATTTGAACTCGCTCAAAGCTCTTTAAAGTTCAAATCCCTAAAATGAAAGGAAGAGAGCTCAATCCCTCATTGCACTAGTTTACTCACACCCGGATTTCGGAAGATCCTAAATTTGCAATATTAATTGTTTTGTTCAAATGAAAATTGTAACTATAGTGAAATATAATTATCGATTTACGGTGTTTTTAAACACATTATAATAGTAATAATTACCCCCACAATAATTTCAAAATGGTCTTGTATTATAGTCCTCCCTCCAAGTCGCTCATGCAATACCCGATATTGTAGTAATATTCGTCAGACAGCCAATTTCCCTTCTTGTTTAAGAGTCGGTGATTATTAGTAGATTGATACTAAGAGTATTTTTAATCAATTATTACTTGTAAAGCTTTATGTAATTACATTATTGCAAGATTCTGCATTGGCTAGGTAAACTTAATAACTAAAATTTAGGCATTTATGACGAATTAAGCATTTACCTAGTTTGAATTGTCATTACTCTTAAGTGATTATATATGATGTTCATAAATAGCAATTACTAGGGTTTCAATAAGAACAACTTCAGTTTCACTCATGTGTATAGTAGTGCTTATCTAACTATAACGGTGACAATGATTAATTTAAAAATTGAACAATCGATGGCGTAAGAGAAGGAGATTATGCAAGTGATCGAAAAGCACCTGTCGACATAGAAGGTGAGAACATATACTTCTCCTGGGGGACTAACAATACCATAAATAACAATGAAGAGGTATGTTTAGAGCATCTACAAATGGCGGGCAAACATTTGGAGACAAGACAAACCTTTCAAATACGAGTGATGCTGATTCAACAAGAATAGAAGTAAAGGGAGAAGGAAGCACAGTAGTTGTTAGCTGGTGGGAGACAAACCAGACAAGCGATATCCCAGTAGCAAGAATCAGCAACGATGCATGTAATACCTTTGGATCGATAATAATGCTTGGACAAAATGGAACTCTTGGCAGTATCGATGACGGAGGAGACTAAATTAATGATAATTTCGTTTACACAACTTGTCCAAATAAGGTTAAAATGGATTTATTTGGATATGTGTGATGAAAATCAAGTTTTAAACTATGTATGCTATTAAGGAATATGTACATTAGTATTTGAATGAGATCACAGGATACTTCAGAGGAGATCAAGCGCTTGTCTTATGCATTTATCAAATTTTTGATTGAAAAAACGGGTGGTGAATTGAATATGCCCAAAAAATTTGTTGATATATATAATGACGCTTGTACAGAACAAAGCGGCAGTAACAACCCATATGAAGAGAACATGGAGCTAAGACAGCATGTTCGAGATAACTTACTTGAAAACGGTTATATCTTTGTTGACCCAAAAGACGTCGATTCTATCTTTTTAACACAAAAGGCCATAGATGAGTATGCAGACTATTAGGGAACTTTGATATTGTGGTTTTTGTCATTGTTAAACATGATATTCATTTTATATTCTTAGGAATACATAAAAAGTATTACAAGACAAACTTGATGACCTTGAAGTAGTTCATGGTATGGAGGGACTCGGTGAATGGACAGAAAGAGAAATGCCGACTTTAAAATTTGCATCATAGAAATTATCAACAGACAGCTACCAAACTTCCCCCCTATACCTCTTTTTCACGTATAGATTTAATGAAATTAGTTATTAGATTGCAGATAAAGGCAAACCGGTAATTTTTGAGATGTAGTGATTAGTATCAGAGAAAGACGTGTCCTTTCTATATTGACAATCTAAGGATGATCGTCATATTGGAAATGATGTAAAATTAAGAAAAGTGCTCTGGCAATATCAGACAATGGTTATAGAGTTCTGAGACCCGCATCCATAATACTTTCCTATCATCTATACGCAGATATCTTTCATATATCGACGCCAGACAGATATGAAATCTTAAAGGTTTGAGTTTTGTTTATTCAGCCTATATTAAAAACTATATTCATCTAAAAAGTATTTTAGCAAAAGCGTGGTATTAATGATGTTTCTGATTAAATCATAATAACAAACACAATGAATCTCTATTAAATCCAATAGGGTTAAAATGACTAACTGAGTTCCGTCATGATGGTTTCTCAGAAGTATTCAAGGCCATACTTGTTAATTTGGAATATTTTTAGACATCTCAAGGTTAAAGGTATCTTACCCATAGCTGTCACTAGGATTGAATCATCTCAACTAGAGATACCTAAATTTGACGTCGCCAAAACTTTTGGTATTTTGAAACAACTCTAAATCATTCAAATTATTCAAGGGATTAAGAACTGGATTGTTTCAGGTCGTTTGACAGGACTGTTTTCTCCAAACGTATATTGATTATAGTCATCGCCATAATCGACATTTACTTCAAAATCAGCCCCTACTGGCACTTCACTCGATTTGAATGTGAATGTTGTAGTTGTAGTTTCGCCTGCTGGGAAATATAATCCATACGCTGATTTGAAGATATTTTGTGGTTGATGATCTACACTTATGGTAATACCGCCTGATATATCCTGTGGAGATTGATTGGTAACATGAACAATGACTCTAAATAATCCCGAGGTGGAGGGATCGTTGTCATCCAAATGACAAGACTCATAACCATCATCATAGCCTCTCATAAATTCGGAGGTATGGAAACTGGGACCTTTGCCTGGTTGATTTATGTATCTTTTTGAAGGGTCAGAGATTTTGGCATCAGAACAGCCATGATTATATCCAGATCTGTATGGTAAGTTGTTTGCAGTGTCATCATCCACTCTACATTCATCTAAGTTTGGGTGTTTTTGACAGACATAATCTTTGTATTCACAGGTTGGAAAATCGGGACTCATTATATAGCCAGGTTGACAAGGAACGTCGTCTGGAATACATCTTCCGCTTTCATCATCTTCATGGCTATGATATCCTTCTGGACATCGGTCATGAAAAGGAACACACTGCTCATCCTCATTCATACTAAAGCCTTCCGGACAGTTACCATTCTCATCTGGAGTGCATTTTGGTAAGGATGGATCAAACAAACAATCGCCATCAGGTTGCGTATTAGGAGATCCGCTCGATGGATTCAATTCACCATCTAAATTTTGATTCTCGGTTGCGTCTGAATCTTTACTGGATGAATCATTCTCTGATATTAACTGTTCACCAGTATTTTCATTGCTTTCTTCAGATGAAGTTTCTGGAATAACTTGAATTACGTTGTCAGGTTGAGAATTGGTTTCATTGGTTTGTCCATTTACATTCAAGGTTGTAGTGAATGGCGCCAAAACAAGTGTCGATAAAACTATGAAAATTATAAGAATATGGACAAAATTTTGTAAATTTTTTCCTTTCAGACTAATCAAATTAATATTATGATACCTATATAATCTTTTTTAATCAATATCTATTATGTTGAATTGTAATTCTAAACGGTTTCCGCTTTTTCTTCTAGTAGTATTTTCAAGAACTAAATTTCATATGGTTTCGGCGTTGATGGGAAACAATATGACACAGATCTGATAGGAAAAATGAAATTCAAAAGATAAGGATGTTATAGGTATTATCTCACAACCTCATCCTCAATATCAAGATGTGATTTAACTGAATCACTAGAGGATATTTTTTTCTTTCAGCCATCCAGTAGTCTGTTCGAATTGGCATAGGTAAAACAAAATCACTCTTTAGTAAACACGAACATAAATTTTTTAATTAATTCAAACAAACTCAACTTGGAATCCAACTTGCGGAAACCTCGTATCGCTTCAACAGACAATAATATTATTTAATTTAACCAAATTTCTCTTATCCCAGCGTTTTAGTAATATTGGGTCAATTGTAATGTGGGATAGATGCTGAACTTGAGGTCTTATCTTTCATTAAGATGAGAATTTCTATTTCTTGTTCTTTATTTGATAGATATGATTCAAAACCTCAAAAATGTACCGTTAACAACATAAAGCCAACTCGGCCGATATTTTAATTCCCATTTATTTTGACCCTCTTCGTTATATATTAATAGTAAAATACAAATCTTCTGGAACCAGATATTAAATTTTATTTACTGGACTTTTTATTATCTTGTTTTGTGATTTCCTTATCATATGAAAATATCCATTTTTTTTTCCAAAACACAAACAACGATAACACAGTTACAGCTAACATTATTGTTACTAATATGCCTAAGTATTTCGGTGGTTCATCGAGGTTATTTAAATCAAATCCCTGAAGACCTAATACACCTAACAAAAGTGAAAGCGGTAATACTATAGCAGAAAAAATAGTCAATACTCTCATTGTCTCGTTTATTTGTAAAGATACGCTACTCGAAAATATTTCTCTCGTAGAATTAATAGTATCCTGATAGGACTGTATCATTTCTATCAGCTGGTCAATATTATTATAAACAATCTGGAGATATTTTATATCATCTTTGTCTTTCTCCATATTAAGGTGATAGTTTATAACATTTCTTGCGTCCCAGAAATATCGTCGAAGGGTAATTACCTGTCTTGATATTGTATCTAAATAATTAAGTACCCGTCTCGTAGGTCTATACTGCGCGTCTTTTTCAATATCAAATACTTTGAGTTCTATTGCAGTCAAAAGTTGTTCATAATCCTCTACAATGCTGGATATTATGCTATAGTAAAGTGCATCGATGGAAGATTCCAAAATCGTTTTTCTGTCTGAGATAATCGTTCTTACCTTCGTTACTAAATCTATTTTATTCGAGTGAATAGTTACAAGCCACCGATCTTTTACATAAAAGTATAATGGAGAAGATTCAATATGTTCTAAGTTATTGAATTTCAATACAAGCAAAATAGTAAATTTACTGTTGTGTTCTGTTTCTTTTACAACTGGTTTTTTTGATTTTTGTCGAATTCTATCCAAGGCTTTTTTGTTAAGAGAAAATTGTTTTTCCAAATTTGCAATATCTTCATCAGTGGGATCTGAGATATCAATCCAAATATTGTGGTTTTTCTCTAAATCCCCATTTAATTCATTTTTCTCTTCTATCATTTCTTTTTGATTATAATAGAAGATTGTTTTTTGCACTATATCAAATATAATTTTAAAGTATTAATGTATATTCAGCATCTAGCATCGCGGCATATAGATTAGGTTAGTAATCTCAAATCACAACTTTCTAGGAGATAGTTTAACATATTCTTATCGATCATTTATTTATCTATTATCTAGTATATTCAATTACTGATATGACATTTTGAGCTACTGATTTCCATGTCGGAAAGACGATATTTGACTTACTAATTACTGCATTCGATTGAT
Organism: Candidatus Nitrosocosmicus sp.; assembly: GCA_031177355.1. Taxonomy (GTDB): domain Archaea; phylum Thermoproteota; class Nitrososphaeria; order Nitrososphaerales; family Nitrososphaeraceae; genus Nitrosocosmicus. Next base: position 16,794 of record JAPSGR010000018.1, read on the forward strand.
TATTCAAATCGTATTTATCAACGGATTTGATTGCTTCCTCTGCAAACAAGCTCCAATTTCCATATTCTACTAGTTTTATTTTTGTTTCTTCATTCTTAGAATAGAGATCCTCAAATACAGGGATTTTCCATGCTATGACCGGGATTCCTAAAAAGAGTGCTTCAGCTACTGCTATTCCAAAGCCTTCTTTGGATGAAGGAAAAATAAAGACTTTAGCTCTAGAATAGAGATCTATCTTCTCCTCTTCAGATACAAATCCTTTATGGTCTATTCCAATGGATAATAATTTGTTAATGACCTCGGGGCTTGCACGTCCAACCATTACTAAATTAGAATTAGGTGTATGTTTTTTAATTTGCATCCATATTTTCTCCAAGAGAAAGAATTTTTCAATTCTTCCCATACAAAGAAAATCTATATCCTTCTTTTTTTCTATTTTCTTTTTTCCATGAATAATTACGTTGAGAAGATCGACATCTATTCCTGTTCCAACAATTGCAATTTTATTTGTATTTACATTGTTTGTGAGTAAGATCTCATTTCTTTCCATGTTTTTATCCATACCTTTTCCAACATCGTAGATAGATTTTAGGTCTTCCATTGAAGACTTGCTAACGGTCAAAATGATATCAGAGTTTTTTAGCATTACTGAAACAATACTTTCTATTAGGAAATTGTAGAATGTTTCGATAATGTTTTTGCAGACTGGTATTCTTTCTTCATAATGGTGAAAGACGACAAAGATTTTGGTATTCTTTCGAAATAATCTCAGAATCAGCCATACTACAATACTTGATTCTCCCCAAGCGTCTATAATTGCAAAATCAGGGGAATAAATAACAGTCCTTATTAGATCACGAATTTTATAGAATAGTCTATGTAAGATCTTTTTGGTATTCCCATGAACATATGATTTAATAACAGAATATCGATTACTATCCTCTATTTGGTCTGCAACTTTCTTCATCCACAGAAATCCACCAGTATAATTCATTGCTTTTGCAGGATAACCAAAGAAAAGGATCTTAGGTCGCTTATTACTCAATGTAGATACCAATACATATTTAACAAAGATTAAATAGTAAAAGCATTTCCATGTATTTGTCAGTCACTTAGAGTATCAAAAAGTAAATAGATTATTTTCTCTGTGTATTAACCGACAGAGTTTGTCATAGATTTATCTAGAGGTTAATGGAATTTCGATAAGTATCTAGATAGTCTTTTTATATTAGTTAGGATCTTTAAACGATTTATTAATGACAAAAGTAAGGACCATATCAGCATTGAGATTTACTATATTTGTAGTTGCAATCCTCCTAAGTTCAAGCTTATTTATAGTAATAAATCAATCCTATTCAGAAGGGACGTTTGTGTATGTTTCAAATGGTGAAGATGGAAATATTTCAGTCATGAAGCTAGACCCTGAAACTGCACATATGAAAATGGTGGAAAGAATCCCCGCCGGTCAGAATGTAAAGCATATGGCGCTTAGTCCTGATAATAGATTCCTGTATGCTTCAATCCGTTCAGAACCCTTCTCAGTAATTAGCTATTCTATTGATCCAGAAACAGGTAGCCTGACCAAAATTTCAAAAGCAACTTTGCCGGATAATATGGTGTACATCTCAACTGACTCAAATGGCCGCTATTTGTTATCAGTATCAAACAATAATGCAAAAATTGTTGTGAATAAAATAAGCATAAATGGATCTGTTCAACCTCAGCCTGTTCAAGTAATTTCCACAGATCCCAACCCACACGCAATTCTAGTGGATTCATCAAATCGCTTTGCATATGTTCCTCATTTAGGGAATGACAAAGTGAAACAGTTTTTATTTGATGAAATCACAGGTATCCTTACGCCAAATGAGCCAGAAGGAGTTAATACCAACGACGGTTCTGGACCAAGACATTTAGATTTCTCACCAGATAACAGATTTGTTTATGTGTCAAATGAAATAGATGGTACCGTTAATTCTTATAGAATAAATAACAAGACAGGAACTTTATCTGAAGTCCAAAGAATTTCTGCAATGCCTTATAATATGTTAGATAAACAATCATCAAACGATATTTCTAAAAATGATCACTCCACAATAAAGGATGTTAATGCTACTAACATGGGAGTGGCAGATATTCATGTTACACCTAATGGCAAATGGTTATACGTAAGTGAAAGAACCAATAGCACTATTGCAGCATTCGCCATTGACCGGCATTTAGGAAATTTAACACATATTGGAAACTATGCCACTGAGAAGATTCCACGAGGTTTTAACATAGATCCTAAAGGTAATTTTGTTATTTCAGCAGGAGAAGAATCTGGTTATCTATCAGTCCATGTCATTAATCAAGAAAATGGTGAATTAATATTACATGGTAGGTACGAGTCTGGAAATAACCCCAACTGGGTTGAAATTGTGGATTTTAAATAAAGATATTGAGAATGTTTAAACTATGATACAATGATACTATGATAATATAATTCAAATTCAGTTCCTAATCTACTATAATGGCTAAGATTTCTAATATATCTTTGAGAGTATTTCACTCTTGTATAATTATACTAGATTTTACATTATTTGTAATATATGATGATACAATGCTAAATCCAACGATAGTACTAAAGTAACTCATATCCTGTCGGAAGAAAAAAGATATATTTCATACCTGAAAATTAGGGGATTTACTATTTCGAACTATAGAAGTACAATTTGATTAAACTGCCGAGTTTCTGTGGATTTTGATGCCAAGCACAATAAATTTTTATAAACCTCATCGCTTTATTTCAAAAGGATCACTTGAATAGACTTATAAAAAAAGTGAAGTAGACCGATCTATCAATTATTTCCTTCGTTGTTTTCGATCCCTTCATCGCTGGTATTATTTTCTTGATTATTAGGATCTGTATTATCATCTAAAGAATCCTCATCCTCTTGTTCATTTTGTTCTTCTCTTTCTGCCTCCTCACATTCAGATAGGTCTCCACCAGACGATCCTGGCTCTTCACTACAGTTTTCATCGTCAAAAATTGGATTACCATTATCATCCCTCTTTTGTTCGCCACGCTGATTATCATTGTCGTTGTCATTGTCGTTATCATTGTCGTTGTCATTGTCGTTATCATTGTCGTTGTCATTGTCGTTATCATTGTCGTTATCATCAGATGGTATAAGATTTTGATTGTCAGGATTTACTATACCTAGGTTGTTACCTTGTAAAGTATTTTGAAATTCACTGCCGCTTATTATTTGAGTGGGGTTTGGATCATCAATAATAAAAGAAAACTTTGGATTTAATGGAGGGCTCATTGAACTCTGATTGGAATCTATATTCAGAGAATAAAAAGCAGCTTCAGACTTTGTTTTATTATCTGTTATTGTAATATCAAAAGGTGCCATTTGGTTGTTTGTAAGGCTACCAACATTGAGTCCAAAGCTTTGTGTTCCAATAATACCTAAACTTGAATTATCATAAAATGTTGCAACCAGATTTAAGAATTGTTCAGGTGACTGGCCTTGGTTTATTATACTACCTGTGATATGAGGATTTCCAACAGTATCTACGAATGAGCTGCTACCATTTAATACAAGAGTAGCTGGTTTTTCAATTGTTGGTTGAGAAGTAACAGAAAATTCCATAAAATTAAACTTGCCTAATATTTGTTGAGGATTCTGTATTACTATATCAAATGGAGATAGTTCACCTTGTCTAAGAGTTGATATTGATGAAAATGCAGAGTAATTTCCAATTATAGTATTGTTGTTAGTTGTATCATATAAAATAGCTGTGATTACAATATTTGTTTGAGGATCGACAGAAGTATTGTTTACCTCACCAATTATATGAAATTTACCAAAGTCATCTGTATAGGTTGATGTGCTTGTTATGTGGATAAGATTAGGCGAAGCATTTTGTGCAAAGCCTAAATGCACCTCAAACAAGCCACCATGGTCAAAAGTGGTAATGGCTATATATATCAATGATAGTATCACAGTTGATAAAATATTTTTTGACTTTAACAATTTATTCCTTATTTGATTTATTGGAGCATTTGTTAAAATAATTTGTTAATTTTATTATAAAAGATTACTATATATTATAATACTGAATTAACTTCATATGCCATTTGTCTAATCCATCTGATATTTCAGCAGAGTGAGTTTTTTTTTACATGTCAGTATAAAACATTCATCCAAAAGGTTAATGTAAAACAAGATACAATAAAATGGATAACTAACTTAAATCATGTTTAAGAGATCGGATATAAACAATCAAATAAATGAGAACATTATCTTTAACATTGCAAAAATTATCGCGAAATACAGTCTCGTCAAATTTTGATCCTTTTAAAAATTAAGCATCTAATCTGTTTAGATGTAAACTCAGTTAAATAAGAATAGAGATTATCGGAAATAAAATCAATTAATTTAAGGTTAGTTAGTTAGTTATTTAGTATCTATAGATTTACTATATTGCATCAACATTCTTATGCTATATTTCACCTTCTATTTGTTTGTCAGTTTATGTTTTTAGGTACATATCAAAGATAAGTTCTATTTATTAATTTGTATTTGTCTGCATTCTATATGAATAAATATTAGATATATTTAGCATCAGGATAAATACGGTATTGATATAGTTAGAAGGTATCTCAAGTCTATTTTGTACAATTTTTCTGTTCGATAAAACAGTATCGCATAAATATCCATAAAGTAAATTTATATTAAAAAGAGAACTGTTGTGGATGAGATTTTCGTAGAAAGGTGATTTAATGGTCAAAAAATACTTGTGACCATTATCCCTTTCTATATTTTTAAACAAACAAAGGCAACTTGTGCTAAACTCACATGCAATTTGGCCCCAATTTCATATCAAATAAACAAATAATTTCAAGTTTATTATCAAATTCAAAATAAAAAGGTCAAACTTCAAGATAGAAATTATAGACTTGATTCTTTACTTTTAGGTCATTATAAACAAGATGATAAAGCCAAAGATAAAATCTTATAAGATATAATATCCAAATATACCATTTTTTGTAGTCATAAATTTATAGCTCTTATTGCAGGAGTATAGAGGGCTTGATTTCAAGAAAATATAAGATAGTTTAGCTATGAGCGGATTCGGGCTTTATAAAGATGAAGATTTTGGATATAGTCAGCGCTCTAATAAACGAATTTATTGTATCTAAGGCAGAAACATGTAGAAATCTGTTACAAGCTTTGATAGCTAACAATATAAGGAATTACGATAAATGTTATTGGCTATTTCGGTGCTACATAGTACAAGACCTAGTAAATTATGTTACCCTTAAACGTATCCTAGTGATGTTTGGACTGAAGTTTCCGATATTAGGCAAGCTTACGTTAACAGGGGGATGATCTTACAGCATTTTTAACGCAGGCATAGTAGTTTCAATTACAGACACAATTAACCATTTGATACTTAAATATGGTAAACTCATTGAGAGAGAAAAATCAAACGCCATAATACTAATATGAACAAAAACTACTTGATTTCACTTTGGTTTTATCCTGGTCAAATACAGACCAATGCATTTAGATAATAAGGGGTCTGACCTATCATGTATCCATAGACTCTACATAATGATACTTAAGGTTTTAAGGTTACTAAAATATGACCATGTTCGGTGGTGTGTGTTAAATCGATTCTTACAAGAAGGTAAAATGAATGTAGTTTTTCTATAAATCATCCAATGTTTATCCACATCATCAATGATCTTAATTTGTAATTGTAATATTACAGGATTACTGATAATTATGTATTTCTGAATAAAAGATTATATAAAATTATGGTTATTTGACCAAATTTTACGAATTGGAATTAACTACGTAGAGGCAAAACTTACATATCTCTGCGTAACAATTCATAGAATTGGATAAACCCATAGTACACATTGTTCCTCATAGTCATTATGATGCTATTTGGATCTTTAGTAAAGAAGAAAATTTTGATATTAATTGTAATTTCATTATTAGAAAAGCAATCGAGATACTGAAGGTCGAAAAAGATTTCAAGTTTATAATAGAACAAACATATCTTTTAGAAAATATAGAGATAAGTTATCCAGAATTATTTTCAGAGATAAAACGCTTTGTTCAAGAAGGACGCATAGAAATAGCCGGGGGAGAATATTTGATGTCGGATGTAATGCTTCCATCAGGAGAGGTATTAATTAGAGAGATATTAGAAGGGAAGAATTATGTAAAGGAAAAATTTGGTAAAGATATTGTAGTATCATGGGGCGCTGATGAATTTGGTTATAATGCCCAGTGGCCTCAAATCCTCAAAGAAAGTGGATACAAATATTTTGCTTTTAGGAGAGGAGTAACAGAACCTTTAATTTCGGAATTTTATTGGAAAGGCATCGATGGCACATCAATCTTATCTCATTGGATGCCCTTAGGATACCGGGCTGGATTAGATTTGTCACTATTACATGAGACCTTTGAGCAGCTTAGAAGACAAGCATCTACAAGGCATGTACTTATGCCGTCAGGTAGTGGTTCTACACCTCCTCAACCTGAATTATGTGATACAATCAATAATTATAACGAATCAGCTAAAAGCACAACCGACAACCCGTTCATGAGAGTATCTACCCCGTCAGAATTCTTTATGGCATTGGAGCATGAAATCCAAGAGAAAAAGGTTGTAATGTCTACTAAAAGGGGTGAAATGTATTCTGGAAAGGCCTCTTTCGTATTTCCAGATAGTACATCGACCAGATCATGGATAAAGCAAGGGTTTAAGGAATATGAAACTTATTTACTTCTGCTTGAGAGATGGAATACGATATTAACATTAGTATCAAAAGATCATGACTTTAATGACGAGCTTAAAAAATACTGGAAGCAAGCACTATTCTTTGCAATGCATGATTCATTGCCCGGTACTGGAATAGACGCCGTTTATGATGAGATGAGGTCAGCATTTGACAAATTAGAGAACACACTTAAAAAATCACTAACCGAATGTCTTACAGAGATAGCAAGGAGTACATTCGAACTGATTAACAAAGAACATATGCTGCTGGTATTCAATTCGGTTTCGTGGGAAGTGAAGGAATGGGTCGAGGCAACAGTCGATTTTGAAATTGATGAAGCCCTTGAAGTAATGGAATTACGTGCAGTAGATAGCAATGAGATTATTGACGTGGAAATATTAGACCTCGAACTTCATGAAAAGGACAGAGGAATAAAAAGAGTTCAATTAGGATTTGTAGTTAAACTTCCGTCATTAGGATATTCCATATATGAAATAATATACAGAAAAAAAGAAAAAGGGAAGAACAATGTAATGGATCATTCTCAACTTTTAGCCTATCCGAGATCGTATGAGACTAGATTTAACTTTGATGACTTCACATTGGAGATTGACGCTGAAACAGGTATCTTCACATTAATGAAATCAGATAAGCTATATTTTATAGGTAACGAGATACGAATTGAAGAAGAATTAGGGGATTTATACTATCATAAGGACGTCACAGGAATAATAAAATCAGAGAGTGGTGAGGGAATTCCATTCGGAGTATTTAAGAAGGAAAAGTATACTGTATTGAACGGCAAGATCAGAACTAAAATTGTCTTTCAGAACAAGTACTATGCTATAAGATGGCCGTACAGGCTTAATGAAAAATTGCCGACAATAATATACCAGCATAGTTTCTTATCTGTTAGAAAGGAAATTTCTATATATAAGGGGTTATCCAGAATTGATTGTACTACATATGTGGAAAACAACCATCCACATGTGCGGATTAGAGTTAAATTTGACGTTCCTTTTAAGGGGTACACTTATTGGACGGGAACCCAATTTGGAGCAATTCAAAGGCCAACCAATCTATTTTATTTAAATAAGGATCCTGATGTAATGAAAAAATGGAAGGAGTTACCGAGTGGAACTTTTCCATCGCTAGAATGGATTGACTTCTCAAACAAAGAACAAAACATAGGAATCACATTAACTCACGTCGGTATACCCTCACACGAAATTAGAGATAACAGTATATACCTTACATTATTGAGAGGAGTCGAAACTCTTTCTGCCGATGGGACAAAAGGCCCATGCATTGCTACTCCCGACGCTGCTGAGAAAAGACCATATACTTTCAGATATTCACTTTCACCTCACAATGGAGATTGGCGTGATTTTTCAAGCTATAAAGAGGGCATAGGATTTAACATGAAGCCTATTGCAATACATCTTGTCAACAAAATAAAGGAACAGAAGAAATTTCCTTCTAATAAAGCGATAATGACACTAAAAAAATCAAGTGGTATTTCATTCATTTCTATATCTCCCAAAAATGTGATACTCAGTACCCTTAAACTCCCACAACAAGAAATCAATAAGAATAATGGTAACACAATTATTTTGAGAGTTTATGAAACAGAGGGAAAAACGGTTGATACGAATATATCATTTTATTTCCCACTAAAGTCTGCTAAATTTTTGAATCTATTAGAGAATGAAAAAACTGATGTTAAAGAAAAGATAGTGGTTGGAGGGGTTAACAATAATTCTATTAATTTCATCATACATCCATTTAAAATAATAACACTTCTGGTTGTATTCGACTTTGATGGATGAGTGAGCATATTCAGGATAGAACGGATGGAATATTTTTTTTCAAGGAGAAATACGGCATACAGACACACGTTCCCTATAAGCAATCATATTATTAAGAACAATCAAAATTATTTTAAAGTTAAAAATATCTATCACTCCGATAATTAAACCTCTATCTCAGAATAAGTCGCATTACTTTGCTTTTCTGAGCTTTAGAATCAGAGTAAAAAGACTACTATGAATTACAAATGAATTATTTTTTGCTGATCAGGATCACAGATATATATGTCTCATTATCTACCACTTGATTATTAATGAAAATGATAGCATTGGTCACAATACTTCTTTTGATCTACTCTATCAGTTACATCCATTCAGAAGCCATATCTCAAACCAATCAGTTTACACTTACTATTAACCCGGGTGCCTCAGATAGTAATAGTCAAAATCCAATTGAACCTGCCAATATCACTATACCCATTGGATCTACAGTAATTTGGTTAAACAATGACTCTGTTTACCATCAAATAGTCTCTGGCACTTCCGATAAAGGCCCTACAAACATATTCTATGGAGACTTTTTTGGTCCAAACGAATCCTATAATGTAACATTTGATACAGTAGGAGTATTTGATTATTATGATCCCATATGGACCAATATAAAAGGTCAGATAATAACGATACCTGAAAATAATACAGGTTTGAATGCTGGCTCATCTAATAATCAATCGGTTCAACTATTAGGTGATCAAAATTTTACACAAGATAACACAAATACTGGATTAGGTACAGGTAACAACTTACATCCTCAACAACAAACAGGTCTTATTGTGGAGAATCCTATACCTCAACCACAGCCTCAACCACAGCCTCAACCACAGCCTCAACCACAGCCTCAACCACAGCCTCAACCACAGCCTCAACCACAGCCTCAACCACAGCCTCAACCACAGCCTCAACCACAGCCTCAACCAGTACAAGATCAATCTTTTCAATCCTCACAAGAACAGTTTCAGATACCACAACATGGTGATATAAACAGTTTTAAAGCAACAGGTACAATAAACTCTTACATAGTAACACCTACTAGCCCATGGAATACCACAGGCGAATGGACTTTAATCGTTGAAGATGGAGATATAAAGAATTTCATAACAAATATGGCATGGTTTAATGGAACATCAGGTCATACGCACGATTTTTTAAATTTTGATTCAAGTGGAGATATAGAATTACCAGCGGACAACATCGTAACCATAGATGGTGAAATGGATATTGCATCAAATGGGGTTATAACATGGGATGAAGTAGAGTCCTCAATTAATATAGGTGGTGGAGGTAGAACGATTACAATAAACGTTGATCATGATGAAACTGATCATCATTTTGCTGGACAGCCTGTAGTTGGGGCTGTTACTTCGCTAACTCCTTGTTCAGATAGCCCAGGACCAAATATGGAGATTTTGCCAACCTGTGACTAGATTCAGAAGAGTTTTCATAAAACTCGATATCTACTTTTTTAATAAGTTATGAGACGACCTTAAGACGGATTCAAATAATAAAAGAGGTATTACTTTTTCTAGTCTGAAGATTTAAGGTTAAATCTATCCTAGCAGTAGTATACATCATCTAAAAGATTGTTGTTTCTACCCATCTTGACAACAATATCCACAATCGCAAATTCTATCACCATAATTTTCGCACGTATCGCTACATTCCATAGTGAAATTTATAAAACATTACACCTATATATCGCTTACTAATTTCGTCTCTTTTTATATTTTTATATATTCATTTCGAGCATAATATTCCGTTTTTCGTTTTGTTTGCAATAATTTTGCCTATTTAATATTTCTTACCTAAAATGAAGTAATTAATTTTTTGTTAAAATGACAATAATAAAATATTGAAAATTTGTTGAATTTTCTTATATTTTCTATATAAATTATTTATCTGAATCTATTCAATTTAGTATAATTAGAATCATTTTTTATATAACATTGCATATTCATAAGATAGTGTAAATATATGGAAATTGCAAACCATGATTGGACCAATCAAATTAATTTTGGCTCAGTCTGTACTTTTCCTGATTGCAAAAACCAGTCAAGTTGTCAGTGCTATAAATGCCTGACTCTATATTGTAATACACATTTCCAAATCCATTCAGCCTCATGTATATTCTCTAATGTATCATCAAATTTAGACGAGTGGATTGGGCACTATCCAATTGAAGAACAAATCATTCACGAATCAAGAAATCTTTGTCTAGTATGACCTGAATTTGTAAGTTCGTTTTAGACCCCTTTTTTTCTTTAAATTTATATAATATTTTAATAAAATTAAATCAACATATGATATTTCTTATGCTATGAATGAAACTGATTTGGTTATTTTAATCTATAATTTAGACAATAAATAATTATAAATCTGATTTATTGTACAAAAAATTAAACAGATGAAAACTTTATCTATTCTTAATTATCTTAATGTCACCATTATTAGCCTCGACTAATACCTGTTTGAATTTGGAACTGCCACTTTCAGGAGTAATGAATATTGACGCGAATGGGCCCATATCGCCTAATTCTTGAGATTGTTCATTGTCAAACGTGACAGTAACATTACTAATAGAATAAAAATTGTTGTTACTTAATTTAACACTTATCGTTTCAACAGGTCCTCCCCTCTGAATGATTTCCAGATTTAACCCGGAAGTTGAAAAATAAACATATAAAACTACAACTCCCACAATGGCAAATCCTATAAAAATTACTCTGCGTATTAACTTGAGCAGATTTCTCTTCTTATTAGGACCGCTACTATATCTATCTGATCTATTATCATCATCCCAACGTCCCATGTTATAGGGATTAAAATATACATGCAAATAAGTTTTATATAACAATAAGAAGTAATAAAGCTGCTAATTATTGAATAGGATTAATTGAAAGAATGATACATTCTACAATATGAAGCAATGATGACACGACTCCTCTCGTATGTAGTAATAAGATTATGCAATTTATCAAAAAGATAGATACAAAGAATTGTTTGACAAGTAAAGCATAATTATAGGATAGAAGACAGGAGATAACCAAAAATTAAGTGAATTTTAATTAAGCAAACTCAAATGTATATTGGGAATTAATTCTAATTACAGAATATTTTCAAAGATAAATTATCTTAATTTTTTCATTCATTTAAAGAGTCCCTAGATCCAAACTCGTTTTTAAAGCCATAGAGATTAGCCAAACGATGAATGTCATTATTTGTAATCTTGCAGGTTTTATGAGCAAGTTTTAGACAATAAGGATATCCTCTAATACTATGAAAATATAATTTATTTAATAGATCCTGAATTTCATCATCAGAAATGTTTGGTTCGTTTACAATTTCTATCTTAATCAATGGAACATACGAAGAGAGTCTAACGTATATCTCAGTAACGTCTAGAGTAGAGGAGATATGAGAATTTAAGACTGGTAGGCTATATCCAGTCCCAAATCCTAATTTATTAAAATAATAAATATCAGCTGCTTTTGAACCATAATTTTTAAATTGGGTCCTTGAAGTTGAATTTTTAGAAACAAATATTATTCGAGTTTCACCTGCCTGTTCATAAACTGTTTTGACATTCTTAACATAAGAACTATTTTTATTGTGAACTAAGTTAGATACTATTGAACCGTCGATGCATATTACATCAGCATTTTGATCCAATATTAATTTAGTAACATCTATTTCCATGTTCATTGCTCGAGTCCCAAGATAATCACTAGTGATATTACCTATCCCGTAATCCCATTTTGACTCGGCTTTTGACATGTCATTCTGTGAATTGATTGCTATGCTATCAATAATATAGAAATCAATCCCCTGAAAGGATTTCTTGTTCCAACTACTGTCCACTCCAATTGTGAATGCATATTTTCCAGTGGGCCTGTATGTTACCCATTTGTTTGATGCAATATTTAAAAGGTCTTCGAATTCATCACCGTGGATAGATAAGATTTTAGTTTCCTTGTTTTTGATAGCATCTAAATATAAATCTGGTAGCAATAAATATTCTATATATCATTTTTTTATATATCAATTATGATATAATATTACTTATTCATTTGATTTTGAGATAACCAGTTTTTTAAGACTCTCTGGATTTTCTACTATTAGTAGATCATCAGGAGTAATTGGAATATTCATCAATTTTTGACGGATTAATCTTCTCAGAATTTTACCAGATCTATTTTTTGGAAGTTGTCCAACAAAGCAAATATCCTTTGGGAGAAGAAATTTGCCAATTTTTTCAATTAAAAGTCTTTTAAGATCTTCCTTTGTTACTAATACATCGTAATCAGTCAAATTTGCCTCTTTTAGTGTGCAGAAAACATAGACGGATTCCCCAGTCATCTCATTTGGAATACTAACAGCGGCTGATTCGATGACATCTCGATGGCTAGTCAATACTTCTTCGATTTCACTGGGATCAATTCTATGGCCGGATATCTTTATTACATCATCAACCCTTCCTGTTATATACCACATATTCTGCTTATCTATAGATACTTTATCTCCGTGATACCAAATATTGGGAAATTTTGACCAATAAGTTGCGATATATCTCTCCTCATCATTCAATAGGCCCATAGTCATTGCAGGCCAAGGCTTTTTGATCACAAGATAGCCGTTATTGACAGGATTTCCTTCGTTGTCGTATATATCAACATCGAACCCGGGAACTGGGGTGCCCACTGAAGTTGGAGTATTATCCAAGATGGGCAACATGCTAAGTATTGCTCCGCCTACCTCTGTTCCACCTGATAAATTTATTATCGGGCATCTGTTATTCCCTATATTCTCAAAATACCAATCCCACGCTTCTTTATTCAATCGTTCTCCCGTCGAAGCTAATAACCGAAGAGAATCAAAGTTATAGTTTGAATATTTAATATTATGTCGCATAAACTGCCTAATAGCAGTGGGTGCTGCGCCAAAAATGGTAACTTTTAGATCTTCAATTTGTTTAGCCCAAAAATCAATAGTTGGATAGTCTAGAGTATCCTCGAATACTACTGTGCAGGCTCCTATTATTGGCGACCCGTACACTACCCAGGTTTGACCAGTTATCCAGCCAATGTCAGCATACCAAAAAATGGTATCATCATGTTTTAGATCGATAAGGTATGCTGATTGGTGTGCGGAAAATATTGAGAATCCACCGTGAGTTTGAATAGTACCTTTGGGTCTACCAGTGGTTCCTGAAGTATATAAAATAAACAATGGATCTCTGGAATCCATGATCTCTGATTCTAATCTTGTATTTTTATCAAAATTATCTAGTGATCTATCAATAATCTGATCAAAGGAAATTATATTGTTTTGATTTAAAGATCCAAGTTCTTCATTTTCATCATTTACTAGTACGATCTTTTCCACATTTGTATTTCTAAATACTTCTTCCCAATGATCCTTTAATAAGATCGTTCTACCTCTTCTCTGCATCTTCTCACTCGTTATTAAAAACTTGGAATTAGAATCAACCAATCTCTGCTCAAGGGCCAATTTTCCAAATCCAGAAAAAATGGGTACATGGACCGCTCCTAACATTGAGAGTGAATAGATCGCAATAAAAGTCTCGATTCTCATAGGTAGATATATTCCGACTTTGTCACCTTTTTTAACTCCTATATTTTTAAGAGCACTTGCTAAAACACGAACTCTTAATTCCAAGTTTCTAAAACTTAGTTTTTCCTTTACCCCATACTGATTTACAAAAACAAATGCAATCTTGTCTGGATGTCGTTCTATATTTTTTTGAATAATATTATCAACGATATTGCACTTTCCACCAATAAACCATTCAGTCCACGGTATTCCCCGTTGGGTATTGATTACATTAGTATACGCTTGTTTCCATCTTATATCAAGATCATTATTTACTTCATCCCAATACCATTCAAGATTATCAATTGAGCGAGAATGTAAATCTTGTAGTGTTTCTATATGATTTTTTTTCATAAATTTGATTAAATTACTATCATTTTTCCAATCATCGGGTGCCAAATTATTAATCGAGAATTGTGGTACCTTCAAGTTTATTTTCATTGGTGGAACAAGATAAAAGGTTTTTAGATCAACTATATTAATCTGTTTCAGAAATCTATTAATAATTAATATTTATGGGACTAGAGGGTATTGGGAATTAAAAGAGTGCTCTCTTACCTGAGCGTCACTACCCCGATTTAAGGTATAAAAATAGGTCCCGTTAATATCAAATTCTTTTAGGCTAGAAGAATTATCAGATAATGCATCTGTCAAATTACCTTGCGAATCAAACATAGTAGAAGCTTCTTCTGTCAGTGGTTCTCTATCACGCAGTACAATCGTTTGATTTCCGATTAGAGTATACACGGATTCAAGGGAATCGACAAAACCCTCCGTTCGGGTTCCAACATCTCCAGAGCCTATTCTGACGTTATCTAGATAAACATTGTAAGAAACTGTCTCAAGAATAGCGGCTCCTCTATTGGGATTATATGCATTAAAAGATACTTCTACCCTCAACTCATCATTTATTGGTACAACTCTAACTGAATTTACGGACAATGATAGGTTTTGGTTATTGAGTTGTTGGGGACTTAACTGGTTGTGTTCATCAGATACTGAAGCGACTTGATTTGACTCTGTTGAAGTACTTTGATTTGTATTTAAAGCAGGTGTTAACGGATCATTTAAAATAGGGTTTTGTGCCATAAACCCGAAATTGAAAAAGAGGTAAAAGACTACTCCAATTATTATGATGCCTCCTCCTACTGCATAAATAATCCTTGTATTCATAAATATAAGACTACTATTTGTGCCTATAAAATGCTTTAGAAAAAAATCACAATAAGAGATTCAGAATGAAAAGAATTTACTTCATAGTATCAGTGATAAAAGTAATGTCTAGCTGAGATGCAGAGAAGTATTACCAAAGATATTATAACTAAAGCCCTGATTAATATGATAAGGAATAAGATTATTGAAATATTTCAGCATAGTCATTTTGTAAATGATCCCTAATTGGAGAAATTATTTTATTCAAATATATACTTGTCGTCATTTTCAAATCCATTGGATGTATATTGCCTTGCTCAAAAGCAATTTTAACCTCATCAAATGAAAAGTAAGATATATTTCCTCCATATTTTGATGGCCTTTCAATCACAAATTCTTTAAACTCATGAAAAATTACATATTTAATTATTTCCAATATTGGATTATTTTGTGAAATCTTTGCAGGACAATAGGCCTTTTTGATCTTTGCAGATATTTCATCTTCGCTATCATGTATTAGAATGCTACTTGAGGGATTACTCTTGCTCATTTTACTAAATACTTTAGATTCTTCAAAATTTTTTTCATATGAATTAGAATTTAGAGTCATGGGTTCTGATAATCCAGGTAACAAATGATGATGAACCGAAACAGGAACTTTCCAGTCAAGTTTAGGAAATACCTCTCTCACCAGCATGTGTATCTTGCGCTGGTCTGTTCCCGCATGAACTATGTCAAGATCCATTGCTTTGATATCAACAGACTGCATAGAAGGATACAATAGTTGGGAGAAATCTAATGCTTCCTTTTCAGTCCGTCCCATAATAGTCAAGGAACGAAGTGTTCGGGAAAGCGTGATCTGTTTTGAAAAGAGTATAAAATTCCTCCAATAGTCATCAGTTTCTTCGTATAACTTGGTCCCATGTAAAATATTAACACCTGGACAGAAAAAATTGAACGCTTTTTCATAATATTGTGAGACCTTTGAAATTAAATCCCAATCATTATTTAGCTTATTGTTAATATAAGTATGCCAATCCGCTAAAAAGACATTTGTCTTGACACCGGCAGCAAGAAAATCATTTAATTTAAATCCGGTTAGTAAGAGACTGCCCAGATGCAATCTACCAGAAATTTCCAGTCCTATATAGTGCTTAGGAGAAGCATTACTACTAAACAATGAAATTAACTCGTCTCTTGTAACAACCTCTTCCGTAGGGGGCCTCCCTATCAGATCAACCTTTCCTTCTACATCCATTGCTAAGCTGTAAAGGATGGAGAAGATTATAAATTGTTTAATCTAATATATTTTTCAAGAATATAATTTAACAAAATATTATAGAGCTATATGTTATTCTATTAATATATCTTATTTACTTTAAAGCTTTCAAGTCTTCTTGGAAAGACATAAGATTTGGATTCTGATGATATTGGAAATGTGGGAATGGACGGATTATTCGAAGATATTTCGTTATAATTATTCTCGATAGCAATCAAAGGTTCACAATTTATCCCTATGAATTTTCTTCTCTTCCGAAATTGTTTATCCATCTTAAAATATAGATAATGCTCAAGTACCCCTTCCCTAATCCCCGTGGGACAAATCAATAGATTATTAAAATTCATCTTCTCCATTAGTACCTTTAGAATAATGCTGCCAGCAGTGATAGTCCTTGATCTTTGCGAATCAACGGATCTAAGGTTAGACAATTCATACAATGATAATTCACGAAATATACTATTTGCAACATCGATCATTCTTTTCTCAAGTAAAACGTGATGATATGAAAAAGGAATATGCAGATTAAAAATTTTTGAAATAAATTTGTAAAGAGATCTTGCAGTTCCACCAATAGCAACCATCTCCAGATCTAATGATTCATCAAAATCAAATTGATCTCTATAAGGCACACTCTTAGCAACGGCTTTTTCAAGCTTCTCATAATTAATTTTCGATTTGATTTTGTTATGATTGTTGATTTGATCAAATTTAACGAATTTGTCGGATAATCTCAAAACACCTAAATCGAGACACAAGGTCTTTAGTATTCGGAAATCTCGTACGTGCATTAGTTCCATGCTACCACCACCTAAATCAAAAAAAAAGCCATTAGGAATGTGCATGTAAGACTGAGCACCTAAATATGAGAAAAACCCTTCCTCAGGTCCAGACAGTACATTAAAATAAATCCCCGTTTGATCATTTAATTTATAGATTACGTCTTTTTGATTTATTGCATCTCGGACCGCGCTGGTCGATATAGGTATGACAGTATCAATTGATTGATCTTTCAGGTCTTTACGAAAGGACACTAAGGCCCTAACAGTACGCTCTATGTTTTGCTTTGATATAATGTTATTATTTTTGCTTAGTTCTAATCCAATCTGGACATACTCCTGTCGTTGATATTTTTTCTTGTAATGCCCATTTTTGTATACATCATAGGTAGAAATTTTTACTGAATTATAACCTAGATCAATTATTGCAATACTCTCCTTTTTTTTACTTTCTACCGAACCATCATACAACTCTAATAAGTCTGAATTTTTATTTAATTTAAATTTTTTTCTAAATAGATCATTTGGTATAAGAATTGTACAAAAATTTAAACAAATGATGAAGTTACCTGTATTGAGAAAGTGTAACTTTCTCCCCAGGTTTCATATCTCTCTGAGTTTTTATTTTCTTTACAGCATCTTCAAAGTGTTTCATAGTTACGTGTGCCTCTGAGGCATGCTTTGCAGCATCCTCTGGATTGCTATACTTTTGAAGATATTCATGCAATACTAATGAGATTGCGGTATTGGCTACTGCAGACATATCTGCTCCGCTAAATCCATCGGTTAATTCAGCTATTCTTTGTAAATTAACATCACTTGTCAATGGTTTCTCTTTTGCATATATTTCCAAAATCTTTAATCTTGTAGCGATATCCGGTTTTGGAACAAACACAATCTTGTCAAATCTACCTGGTCTTAACAAAGCACTATCAATCATATCTAGTCTGTTAGTGGCAGCAATAATAACCACACCATTAAGTTCCTGAATTCCATCCATTTCAGTTAACAACTGGGAAACCATTCGCTCCGTTCCCGCATTTACTCCTTCCATTCCTCTTATTGGAGCAATGGAATCAATTTCATCAAAGAATACAACACATGGTGCTGCCTGTCTTGCGCGCCTAAAGATTTCTCGGATTCCTCTTTCAGATTCTCCTATCCATTTTGACAATAATTCAGGACCCTTTACACTGATAAAGTTAGCTTCTGATTCTGTTGCAACTGCTTTGGCAAGCATGGTCTTTCCTGTACCAGATGGACCATGCATAAGAATTCCTTTGGGAACTGAGTGTCCTAACTTTGTATAAAGGTCAGGGTATCTTAATGGCCATTCTACAGCCTCTTGAAGCTCTCTTTTGACTTCATCTAGGCCACCAATGTCTACCCACTCTACATCTGGAGACTCTAAATACACTTCTCTCATGGCCGATGGCATCACTTCTTTGAGTGCATTCTCAAAATCAGCCATAGAAATAATTAATTTTTCAAGCGTCTCCGGTGGTATTTTCTCATCTTCAAGATTAAGTTCTGGTAATAATCTTCTCAGACATTTCATTGCAGCTTCTTTACAAAGATATTCTAAATCTGCACCAACAAAACCATGGCTTACTGATGCAATCTTTTCTTGATTCACATCAGAATCCAAAGGCATGTTTCTGGTATGGATTTGCAATATTTCTAATCTCCCACGTTTATCTGGAACTTTAATTTCTATTTCTCTATCAAACCTTCCTGGTCTTCTAAGTGCCGGGTCAATAGCATTGGGTCTGTTTGTAGCAGCTATAACAATTACTTTACCTCTTGCTTCTAACCCATCCATCAAAGATAGTAACTGAGATACCACTCTTCTTTCAACCTCTCCCGTTACTTCTTCACGTTTTGGAGTAATAGAGTCTATTTCGTCGATAAATATGATAGAGGGAGCCTTTTCTTTGGTTTCTTTAAATATTTCACGCAATCTTGCCTCTGATTCACCATAGAATTTGCTCATAATTTCGGGGCCAGAAATACTGATAAAGTGAGCATTGCTTTCATTTGCTACAGCCTTTGCTAGCAATGTTTTACCAGTACCTGGAGGTCCATACAGCAATACTCCTTTTGGTGCCTCTATACCCAATTTTTCAAATATTTCGGGATGTCTAAGTGGAAGTTCTATCATTTCTCTAACCTTTTGGGCCTCTTCTTTTAAACCTCCGATATCTTCGTATGTTACTTGCGGTACTCCACGCAGTGTTTCTCCGCGTTCAGCTATATGAAATACAGTTTTTTGGGTAACTAAAACAGCATCAACACCAGGACCTGGTGTGACACCTATAACTTGAAATGTAAGTCTACCACCAAAGTACGGTACCATTACATTATCTCCTTTTATCAGAGGTACGCTTTCAAGAGCATCAGCTAAATATCGTTCATCAATTGGAGGAA
>JAPSGR010000078.1:0-606 GCA_031177355.1 Candidatus Nitrosocosmicus sp.
CAACTCTTCATCTTCTGATGATACACCAAACCAAGACAATGACAGTGAAGATAATTCCAACTCTTCATCTTCTGATGATACACCAAACCAAGACAATGACAGTGAAGATAATTCCAACTCTTCATCTTCTGATGATACACCAAACCAAGACAATGACAGTGAAGATAATTCCAACTCTTCATCTTCTGATGATACACCAAACCAAGACAATGACAGTGAAGATAATTCCAACTCTTCATCTCCACCTACAGATGGATACATGAGTCCTATTGCTGATGCAGGTCAAGACTTTACCATACAAAATCAAACACTAACACATCTCGACGGGAGTAAAAGTTATGATCCGAATACTTATGCTGATGATGTACGTCCTTCTTTAAATTTTGATTGGACACAAACCAATGGTCCTAAAGTTACTTTAACTAATCCAAATACTGTAGATCCTTACTTTACTTCTCCACAGGTTAACGAAGAAACTCGACTTACCTTCCAACTTGTAGTAAATACTGATTTTACTACCAGTGATCCAGATTATGTAACCGTTTCTGTTACTCCATCAGTTGGACCTCAAACACCATCTACTCCGACCAACCCCGAAACAGAGCC
>JAPSGR010000078.1:706-6364 GCA_031177355.1 Candidatus Nitrosocosmicus sp.
ACCACAAACAGAGCCACCACAAACAGAGCCACCACAAACAGAGCCACCACAAACAGAGCCACCACAAACAGAGCCACCACAAACAGAGCCACCACAAACAGAGCCACCACAAACAGAGCCACCACAAACAGAGCCACCACAACCTCCGGATCCAATAGAATTCCAAACAACCTTGGAGACCTGTAATGGTGCAAACCAACCTGTTAACAAAGGCACGTTGACAATATCTACCGATAATAGTTTCACACAGATTTACAAGATTACCCCTAACCCTTATGGAACTGGAGGACCACTTTATTTTGTAAATAATGATTATTTTGATTGCGCATCTGACAACACAATGATATCTTTAGATGACATTGATTTTGGATGGTATAAGATAGAAATTTTTGATGATAGTAATTCAGATAACAACAAAAACTTTGAAATATCAATTAATAAGAACCTTCCACATCCAGTTATTTACTTATTTGATAAAACATTTGAACCAAACTTGAAATACGAACCGATACCATCTCAATATATCGTGTGGTTGAATGAGAACCTTACGTCTAATGCAGATATGGTATCCGAAGAATATTCTCAAAACGGCGAAATAGCGTACGTCTTTGAAAATCCCCCAGGATTTGTTATCGATATGAACGGCACTGGATTAGCTAATGAAAAAGACTTTGTTAACAAACTTTCGAGAGACCCAAGAATATTTGCCATTAACCAAGACATATATGGTAAAATTGCCTCATTAAATTATAATAATCAAACAATTCCAAGCAGCCTCGAAAGAATAAATGCAAACATATTAAATCTCACGGGCGTACAGCTCGAAAATAATTTGTCCAGTATCAGGAATCATTACATGAACTTCTCTAACGTTGATATAGCAATAATTGATACCGGAATAAGTCTTAATCACCCTGACCTTAATGTATACAGGAACATTTCATTTGTTGAAGGAACACATGATGGTAACGATGATTTAGGTCATGGCTCTCATATTGCAGGAATAGCTGGCGCGATGGATAATTCAATAGGTGTATTAGGTGTAGCCCCTGGAGCAAAGTTATGGGCGATCAAAGTATGCGACTTGAATGGAAATTGTCCTCTTTCATCTCAGATCCAGGCCATTCAATATGTAAATCAGCATGCAGATGAAATAGACATTGTTAACCTGAGCGTTGAAAATCCTCCTTCTAATAAATTGGATAAGGCCATTGACGACTCAATTTCAAAGGGTCTAATTTATGTTGTTGCGGCTGGCAACAGTAATACAAGCACATCAATGACTTCTCCTGCAAGAGTCCCTGGAGTAATAACGGTATCTGCAATTTCTGACAGTGATGGACAATGTGGTGGCCGAGGAAATAACACAATCGGTGGCCCTGATGATTATGTAGCATCCTTTAGTAACTATGGTGACAGCATAGATTTTGCTGCCCCTGGTGTGGATGTATTTTCTACGTATATAGGCCAAGGCTATGCTTTTGATAGTGGTACTAGCATGGCAGCACCAATTGTTGCTGGTCAGGCTGCTGTATATAAGAGCTATTCTCCTAACGCAACCTCAGATCAGGTGATTGATGCACTATTGAATTCTAGTATTCCATATACAACCGCCTGTGCAGGAACTAGTCACGGTCATTTTGAAGATAGCCAGGATAACCATTATGAACCATTGATTTATTCACTAGACCTTCCTCCTAAAAATATTGTTGGAAGAACAGATCCATAGACAATTGAATATTCCTTGCCTAGCTGCTTATCTGTTTGACTGTTTGACTCTGTATCAATCGCTAGAATCCTCAATAAGCTACGATATATTATTTAATATAGTATACTCAGTTTCTCTACAGAAAACGATGTAATAAAATAAATATGCTTAATGTTAAAAGAAAATATGGAATGTGCAGTATATGACACATACGTCACAAAAAAAGATGGGAGAATAATGCATTTTGATGTTATTGTCGAGGCAAATACCCCACATGAAAAGGCAATTGAATATGGTAAGGAGTATCTTAATAGCGTCGATCAGGGTGGCCAGAAAATGACTCAGGAAGAATGTCAGTTTTGTCATATTCAAGAAGCACCGCCAGCAGTCGCAAGAGATATTGAAAAAACAGGATACTACATCCAAAAAATGGAAGGATGCCCCTAAATATTTCAAAAAAATATACTTCTTGTTAAAATAACCAAGTAATTTTTTTATCTATCTTTAAAACCTGCTGTGAATCCCTTACTTATCCAAAAAAGGGATTAATATAAAATATAATGTCATATTAATCTTAATATTGTAGATTATTCCCGACTATTTTTAGGCAATAATTATGGTATTTTTCTTCACCAGTCCAATTGGCCTTGGACATATTACACGTGACATTGCAATATTAGAAAAGATGGGAAATACCTCCAAGGATATCGATATCAAAATGGTTACTGGTTTGAAGGCCTTTGAGTTAGTATCTGCACACTCTAAAAGACACTTCAATGGCATAAATTTTGAACCTCTTAATTTGTATAGGTCTCCTGATTTTTCAATTACAGATGGAGTATTAAAGTACAATTTTTTGTGGTTGTTAAGGTACATGTCTTATTACAATAAGTCAAAGACCATAGTAAGAAAACTTCTATCTTCTTGCAATCTGAATGGGAAATATAACATAATACTCTCTGATGAGGATTTCGCCTCCATTTCTGTAGCAAGAGACGTCGGATTAAAAAGTCTCATTATTACTGACATTCTCAATACTAATTTTATCAGATCTAATTTATTATCTAAATTGGAAAAGTTTTTCAATAAATCTATGTGTAAACTACTATCGTCTTGTGATTGTGTTATTGTTCCAGAATATGGAAACAATAAAGATAACATATTTTACGTTGGCCCAATAGTTAGAGAAGTACTCTTTGATAGAAACGAACTTAGACATAGATTTTCATTTAACAAAACGACGATTCTATTAACTACGGGGGGAACCACAGCTGGCTCCTATCTGGTTAAGAGTGCGCTTAAAGTAATCCTTGCACTGAGGAACCGATTTGATATCGAATTAGTATTGTCTTATCCTTATGATTTACATATGTCAGACTTTGAGAATAATAGAATTAAAAACATCGGATTTGTACCAAATATTCACGAATATATATATGCAGCAGACCTTGTAATTTCTCTTGCTGGCAAATCTACAATTGACGAATGTAGCGTTTATGGCACACCAGGAATCTTTATTCCAATCAAGAATCACTTTGAACAAGAGGAAAGGGCCAAGAATTTAGGGTTTTCATATGAGGATATTTATAGATTACCGGAGATACTTGAGGAATATCTATCTAGTATCATAAGTAGAAATAATAGACAATCCAATAATAACAATACTAATAATGGTGCAACTAAAGCAGCAAAAATAATTTTTGAATATCTGAATGAATAATAACTGGGTGTTATAATAAATTTCAGTGTTGGAGCAATTAGTAATCGCAAAATTTGGCGGATCTGCCTTGGGAGTAGATGGAGCCAAAATTCCAGTGATTATAGAGAGGATTAAAGAGCTAAGGAAAAATTCTAAAATAATTTGTGTTTTTTCTGCTCCACTTACCAACTATGATGGAAAAAATCTCTCTATGACTGATGTGGCTATTCGAATCTCTCGTAATTATGCTACTTCAAATCCTGTAGACATTGATGTGTTGAAGAACGTATACCTTGAAATATCAAAAAAATACCTTTCAATAGCACATCAAAAGGAATTTGAAAGTGAATTAAATGGATTTAACAAAACGGTTCTTATTTCTCTTAAACAAGTTGCAGAAAATAGAAGATTCGTTGATGTAAGCAGATCCCGTATACTAGCTTACAGTGGTGAAATTGTAATATCGAGCTTGATGAATTATATTTTGAGAACTAACAATATCCTGTCTTCAAGTGTTAGTATTGATGATTGGCCAATAGTAACAGACGATAACTTTGAAGCAGCCAATTTTCTGTTAGACGAATCTAGAAAAAAATTAGATAATCTAGTTAATTTAGTGAAAAATAATGACGTTGTATGTATTGGAGGATTTATTGGAAAGACTAGCGACGGTTTAGAAACGACATACGAGAGAGGGGGTTCAGACAGATCGGCTGCAGATCTAGGTATTTTGTTGTCATCAAGTTTCAATGTTAACCTTGACTTTGAAAAAGACAATTCTGTTTTAAGCGCAGATCCAAAAGTGGTTTCTAAAAATCTACATAACGTAAAGACTCTCTCCTATAACGAAGCCAAACTTGCAGGCATGTTCGGAATGAAAATTCTGGACCCAATAGCCATTAAGGATATAGACGATCATGAATTAAATTTACTTATTTTAGTTACAAACATATCCAATCCAAGTAGTTATACTCAAATTGTAAAACAGGTGCCTGAAGAGGAAAATGAGATTGAACCTAAAATAAAGATTGTTACTGGCAAAAAGAATTGCGCAATCGTAAGAATGGAATCCATTTCTGCGTCACATATTGCTGCCTTATTCGAAAAGCAACGACAATATCACGATTTTATCAAACTTTCTCCATATAAGAAAGATAATTTAGAAATGACTAGATTTCTTTTCTTAGATGGAGATTACGTTAGGAGGCACGAAAAAATATTTCGTTCGTTCTATCCAAAAGTTGAGATGGTTTACGGTAGAGGTGTAGTTACATTAATAGGTGATTCTATGTGGAAAATTCCCAAAATAGTATCTGAAACAAGCAGCATTGTTAGTCAACAAGATATCAATATACTTAATATTGATGCCCAAGAAGAAACTTCGCGAATTTTAATTCTTGTGGAAGATCACAATGTAGAAGAAGTTATTAGATCAATACACTCAAAAGGCACGATAATCAATTAATAAATTATTTTAGGGATTTTTGATGCTGGAAAGTGATAAGATCTGGATGGATGGTCGGTTAATTGACTATAAAGATGCAAAGGTACATGTTTTGACTCATGGATTACATTATGGAACTGGCATATTTGAGGGAATCCGTTCTTATTCTACTACTAATGGATATGCTATATTCAGACTAGATGATCATATAAAACGACTTTATAATAGTGGAAAGGCATACTTTATGGATTTTAATTATACCCAAGATGAACTTAAAAATGCAACCATAGAAGTTGTTAAAGCAAACAACTTAGGAGATTGTTATATTCGGATTATTGCATTTTATGGGTATGGTAAATTGGGGGTAAATCCACTACCAAATGAGGTTTCAGTCGCAATTACTGCATTGCAGTGGACTGAACACATTAGAAAAGAGGATTGGGCACTAGGAATTCACCTCATGGTTTCCTCGTGGGAAAAGGTAGGATCTAGAAGTTTGCCTACTCATGCGAAGGGAGTAGCAAACTATGCTAATTCTGCACTTGCAAGAATGGAAGCACTAAAATCCGGTTTTGATGAGGCTATTTTGTTAAATTCGAACGGCCATGTAGTAGAGGCAAGTGCTGAGAATATTTTCTTAGTTAAGAGTGGAAAATTATACACACCTCCACTTTCAAGTGGGGCATTAGAAGGCATAACTAGAGATACGGTTATTCATATAGCTGAGAAAAACAAAACCAAAGTGATTTCCGAAAATATTTCCAGAGATGAACTATACTATTTTGATGAGATATTTTTGACAGGTAC
>JAPSGR010000079.1 GCA_031177355.1 Candidatus Nitrosocosmicus sp.
TTGAACTATATACTCCATAATGTTTTGAACCCTTGAATTTAGTCAAATTTGTTACTAATCCCCACGGATGTATCCGATAGAAATAAAATATTTGGATGCTCAGGATGATAAACTTGATATAAATTTTGAATAATTATATACTTAATCTGACTATTGCAAACCTCTCTTGTTCTTGAACCACTTGTTAGATGTACTAAAAAGCTACCTCTTCCATGAACCGTCTATTATATCATTATCCTCTAGATAGAAGATAGATAGCAAGAATGAGAATCATTTTTCTGCTAAAAATATTACAACCGATGAAATAGTTTGATATCTATTTATTTATGATCTATGAGGCTGGGGTTAACTGTATTTGCTACTTTGATATCATTTGGTCTCTTTGGTATATATAATTTATCGATATCATATTTGATTTCCCATGTTAATTCCCTTGATTATATCGATAATGAAACATCTAGTATATCCTACTATCCAGATAGAACATCTATTCCTCAAGCCCAGATAGATAATACACAGGTAGAAATTGTTAAGAGTTTTAAAAATTCTTCGGGATTTTACAAAATTAATGGAACTTAAAATCAAGGTGCGATCATGCTTTCAGATATTAAAGTCATAAAATATTACAAAGTTCCTTCGGTAAATGATACTACTTTGGTATGATATGAGCAAGACATTCTAAACTGTCAATACAAGTCAATTGATAATACGTTACCTGCAAAAAGTTTTTTCTTAACTATGCCGTCGGCACCACCAGAAACGAACTTCAATCCTAATTGATGCTGCTTTTTTTATTATAAAATGGGTTTTTATTTTGCATCGATTAGCATATTTATCTTAAAGTCTAGTAAATATACTAGATCAATTGTCTTATTCTCCTCCTTCGCAATCACAGTTCCTTTATCTAACTACTAAAGGATGGAAAACAGGAAAATTACACAATATAGAAATTTGGTTTGTTGAGCAAAATAAAAAATATTATGTTTTATCAGAGCGTAAAAAGAAAGCACATTGGGTTCAAAATATTCTTCATGATCCTAAAATATCTTTTCAAGTAGATAATCAAGCATTTAACGGTTATGGACGGGTCATTGAAGATACTGCAGAGAAAGATTTGATTCATAAAATTTCAGAATTGATGGATAAGAAATACGGATGGAGCGATGGATTAATAATGGAACTCTATTCTTCATAATTTCAAAAAAATATACGAGTATCGGTATAATCTTCAGTCTCAACCATAATTCACCTCCTTTAAGAAAAGTATAATGGATGAACTAGATGACTCAAGGATGTAAAGGACTATTAGGAAAATAATGATGGATTAGAAGACATCGATAATAATTAACTCACTTTCATTCCATTAATTCTATCAATATTTTGTCTAAATTTATTTATAATTTCTATTTAGTTTCTAATTATCATGCTGTGATTGTATTCCGCCTTGAACCGTATCCCCACGCGCCCAAACTAAGTGATACTTGGTATGGTAATAATGGATTTATCCTACAGGGATTTTTAACTTTTCTTTTTCTTCTTTGTAATTGATTTACTACTACCACCACCACCTTCTTGCTTTTTCTTTATAGATCCCATTATCTTACGTGCAGACTCTTCTGACTTACCTTGTTTCTTTAGGTCCTTAACACCTTCATCAAATGATCTCTTTTTTGTTCCACCACCTTTCTTGCTCATTTTTATTGGCATGCATTACCTCTGAGAGTATATGAATAAAAGGATTACTAGGTGGGATCTCGAACCTCAAAATATTTGTCAATAAGGTAAACTAATATCCAGAATGAAGTTGGATTTTGCTCAAGAGAATTGCTTGAATAATTTTATTTTAGTTAGAAATACCAATTTATTACCATTAAATAGTTAACATTGACTATTCTATTTATAGGATGTTAGACCTAAAACTTTTATGAATTCAAATATTGATTGGAATGACGTCATAAAAAAAGAAGCAAGAGGGTTGAACAATGCTGATTTAGGAGAGGTTCAGAGTGTATCAAATGGATTTGTCTTAACGCAGAGAGGACTAGTTGATCTAGAACTATTTAGTATTCCTCAAGAAAAGGTAGAAAGTTATGATGGAAGTATTCTGCGATTCAGTGTTTCTGAAGACGAAGCTTTAAATAAATATCAGGGAAAGTCTACCGAAACCCTTTCACAAGCAGAAGAATCAACTACGTCGACATTTTATGAGCAAGGGACTCCATTGAAAGAGAAAGATACGGACATTGATTAATCCACAATTATATTCGAAAGAGAACAGAAATGTTAAAAAGAACATAAAAAGACTGGACTACATGGAAGCTTATCAAACGAATCTTTTCATGGGTAGTTAAAGTAGAATCATTTATGAAAAGATTTCAACGTATAAATATTAAATATTCTTCATAATGGTAATAGAACAGTTTCAATAATCCACCATCCTTGAATTTTTTAGAAGGTCGGTAACAATAATTGAAAAAAGCGTATAATTATACTGTCACGCCGAGATCGAAAGCATAAATTATAGCAAATTACGTTCCTCAATATATTGGCTGTATCTTTAATGATATAGGTTCTATTCAACCTTGAACCGTATCCCCACGCGCCAAAACTCAATGATACTTTATTTGATACTTTATTTGGTAATGATATTATATACAGCCCTAGATCTAAATCTTTTATCAGACGCCCATATCAATCTAATCTAGATTCTATTCAAGTTTAAACCGCATCTCCATGCATGTATTTTTTGGCTGGAGGGTATTAGACCTAAACCGGACAGTATTTTTACAAAATCAAAGTTAAAATATAATATTAAAAAACCAGCCTTATGAAGCGCGCTACAGAAGGAACACCTTCATTATTTAATATAAAGAGCATATAATAACCCGGGGGTGCTAAATTGGGATTTTCTGGAATAATGGCATGTAGCATAAAATCCCTTCTCCTTTCAAACTCTAATCCGATATACCTTTGTTCAGGATTAAGGCAATGAGTGGTACTAGAGGGGCGAATTAGACAGATTTCTTTAACGTTATCTGAATCAGGTGTTTCAATTACTATAGTATCGTTGTAGTGAGATTCTGATTCACATTTTGTTATGCGCGGTCTTTCTCCTCTAAAGAGATATGGGGGTTTAAAAGTTTCTATTCGTAGTTCCTGATGATCTCTGTCAGGATTGCTTCCTGCAGTCATAACCCGACCATCTGGAAGCAACAAAGCATTTGCATGATATAATCTATCCACTCGCATGTCGGCCATGGGCTTCCATACATTTGATTCAAAATCTAAAAGTTCGGGCTCTAAAATTGCATCAGGATGATGAGGTAATTCACCATGAGGCAATTCATCGACATCATGTCTATGGTGTGAAGAATTTGGATTTGGATGTAGATGACCTTTGGGCCCGGTTTTACCACCCAATATTAGTATATTTTTGTCAGGCATTATAACAGGATATGCATAATACCTTTCATGATGTAACGATACAAATGGCTTGTAGCCAGGATTGTTTGTTGAAAAATCAATTATTTCGACATCACGGATGGCATTTTTACCCTGGGGAGTTCCCCCTCCTATCAATAATACTCTCGCAGTATAATCAGGAGGTATTAAGGGTAATAACACAGTCGTTCCTTCTTCTCTATTTGTATTGTTTGGGTTACCAATTGTTTTCCATTTTTGGGTAGCAAGATTAAGAGTTGCACTTGGAAAGGATTTAACAGAGAATGGAAATGTATAATGGGTATTAAAAGACCCTGCATAAAAAATTTCTTTATTGGGGAGTAAATGTAGCCGTGGGTACAAAGGGAGCCATCTATCTAGATTAGGATGGTGTTTCCATTTTCCATCATTTTCAAACGTTTCAATCTTGTTTAGAAATGCCCAGGGAAAGCCTTTAGTTAATCCTGCCATCACAACAACAGTGTTATCGGAAGTCATGATGCATGTAGGATACCATCTAGAGTATTTCATATTAGAAAGTCGTTCCCATTTTAAAGTCTCCGGATGAAACACATAACAATGATCTAATCCCCGAAAAGGAGGGATGGGAATACCTAGAAATGAATTGTCATATTTGTATGTCCCACCTGCAACAAATAATCGCCCATCATCCAAAAATGCATGACCCGCGCAAAAAATGTCTCCGTCTATTCCATCATTGGATATTTCATAAACTTGACCATTATCCTCCCCCATTTTATTAGGTTCAAATATCTCGGCAGGATGAGGATTTTTCAAGAAGTTTGGATCATTACCAGATCCACCAAATGCTAAAACTTTTCCAGTGTGAAGGAGTGCCATGTGAACCGGCAAATATCGAAATCGATATCTTATTGGCTCCCATTGACCATATTTAGATGGATCTGTTTTATTTGACAATATGCTACAGTTAATATCATTCTTATTAAGTACTTCTTATTTATGGGTTGTATATACAATTTATATCAATAGCAGTGATTAGTTTTGTAATTGTAATATGATTATCTAGTGTAAAGCCTCAAAAAATAATCAAGTTCATCTCTTGCAGAAACGTGCCAACAGAATGAATATTTGATTCTAATTCAATCAAAATCTTAAATTAATCATCGATTATATGTACGTTTAAAAATCTTCTGAGAACAAAACTTCAACCAAATCCACTAGTATCGAAATTTTCTGGCAACTGTAAAACTTTTATGAAACATGTGTATATCTTATGAATTGAATTTTTCCACAAAATCTCAAAGCCCTCTACTAGGAGTCAATTTTGATGGATATAAGATTTCTGACCGTCAGCATCGCTATAGGTCAAATCCCCCGGATTCTTATATCAGAGATTCTTTTAAATTTTTTTCAGAGAATGGTCTAACTTGCATCCGAGTTCCGTTTTATTGGGAGTCGTATGAGAAGGATCCAGAAGGATTCCTAACGGAATTGGAGATGATTTCAGACGAAGCCGATAGGAATGGCTTAGCAATTATTTATGATAATCATCAATGGGAATGTTCCTCTTTTCTAGGTCATGGAATTGGATTTCCTGATTCATTGTTGTCATGTTTATTTAATAGAGCCCCTCCCTCCAAAGAATCTTGGAATTGCCCCTTAAAAAAGGACTTGGAATTCTTTTGGAATACTTGGTGGGATAGAAAAATATTGAATGAGAATGGGGATGATGGCTGGAAGTTACAAAGAGAATTTGTTGAAAGAGTAATTGACAAGGTCAAAAATAAACAATCCACTCATGGGTTTGAAATACTCAATGAACCTCAGGTTTATCGATCGGCTGATTTCAAGAAGGCATCTTCTTATCATAATTTCATGATCGAAGGTATAACAAAGCATACAGAAAAATCAATTTATTTCTCGTATGTGTATTCAAATTCCCTTGGATCACTAGGATTCCCATGGAGACAAGCCAGAATCAAGCCAACAGTAACTCCAATAAACCAAATCGTATTTGACATACATCCCTACCCACCATATCAAGTTGTATTGGTATACTATAAACTAGTATCTTATTTTATGAACAATAAAACTATTTTTGCAGGAGAGTACAATGCCGGGATAAAAAAGACCATTACGATAAATCAGATACAGCATTCACAATACGTCAAGAATCTACTTGCCTTTGGTGTACAGGGAGCAACTTTTTGGTGGTGGTCTTTTGAACCCGATAACGATCATCCTGCATTTAATATGACTAAAGTCGTGGAAAATAAGATATTGCCCAATGAAAATTTTGAATATTTTGGTGAATCGTTAAAATCGGCTATTCAGCAGTAATGATTTAGATTCAACCTTGAACCGTATCCCCACGGCGGAGTACCATAACATTATTGTGCTGTTGTTTCATACTTTGAAATTCAATTCTAAAAGTGCTAGAATATTAGAGTATTGCAACCAGTTAGCAATTCCCATATATTTTTTCTATAATAACAAACATATGAGAAAATTAATAACTCATAACAAAAACAACAAAAATAAAACCACAATGAGCTGTCTCTTTTTAATAACTGCTCTAATAATGGGTTCAGCATTAGGCATGATCATCACTCCATCTGTAGCTATGGGTGAGGAGATGAAAAAATTCAAAAAAGACAGTGGGGATTCAGATAGGAGGGCGACACTGGCCCAACATAACTTAAATTTTGCCATTCCTAATTCAGATGCTAACGGCGATACCAACGTAGATGTAGGAGAAGAAATTGTGATAAGTGGCGACCATTGTGGTGTACATGATGAAGATAGTGGAACATCGTATCCAATAGATTGTAACACAGGAGAACCACTATAATTTTTATGATGTTACCAAAATCGTTATTTTATATAAAAT
>JAPSGR010000019.1 GCA_031177355.1 Candidatus Nitrosocosmicus sp.
GGATACAGTATAGGAATTTTGACTACCATTAGCAAGAACGTAACTGATTTGACCTACATTTTGCTGTACGTAACCGGTCCCGTTATATAACGAATATAACATAAAAGGCTTAAACCCATCAATCGATAGGTGAGATATAGTCTTTGTTCGCAACAGTTCGTTTGCGTGAGATTGGGCAGCCGTATTATTACTTAAAAAGAGTGGAGAAAGATCGTATTTCTTACGATCATCATTAACTTTTGTTAAAGCAAAATTCTTTAAGTCTTTGAGGGTTTTTGAAAACGAGAGAGTATTATTCGTGTTCAAGAACTCAGAAGCGAATGACAAAGTAATACTATTGAAAGATAAAATAATAATTGAAAATAAACCAACTGATAATGGTTGGTATTTTATTAACATAGATATAAAAATTTCTTGACATTATTTTTATTTTTTTTGTGTTAATCATAGGGTAAATTCTTTCTAACATTTTTACATAAAAGCCGTAGGGCCATGGTGATCCCAATTTCAGGTCTACTGTTTTAACCCACTATTTCAGCCATTTTGATGGCGTCTCGGCATTTACATTCGTGAAAGTCGCATTCTTTTAAATATTACAGATTTCCGATGCAAAATAACCTGACCTGTCAAGATTATGATGGGCAATACTGAAACATTCTTAGATGAATGTTCTGTGATGTGATTAACTCGAAGTGCTTTTGTATAAAACCCACATATGTTTATTATTGATGTCCTAACAGAGAATAAATTTCAAACTTTACATTCGAATGCAACCTTATTTTTTTTCGATACGTTCCATCACAAGATATTCATTTCCCTCGTTATCCTGAAACATCATGTATTTTCCTAGATCTGATTTGAGGGGCCCATGGGAAAAGATAACACCTTTATTTTTTAGTTGTTTTGAAGTCATTTCAATATCATTAGTTTCAAATATGACTACGGGTATTGGCTTTGATTCCTTGACTGATATCAGTGATTTTGGGTATAGTATAATCGAAGTAACGTTCGAATCAGATGGGGCAAGCTGAATCCAATGGATTTTTGAATCTAATTTCATATCTTTTATAATTTTGAAATCTAATTTTTCAACCCAAAAACTCAGCGATTTCTGAGGGTCATTCACAAAAATCATGATGGATGAAATATTAGTAATCATGACAGAGTCATTTACTTCTCAATCCTACTAATATGCTGTTTGTATATAATTTGCAATCGCATTCAATGTTTGTAATAATCCTAGATCCATTCGTCGTTCACAATATGATAAATTTTTTTTCGAATGTCATCTAGGTTTGTCTTTTCAACAATTAACCCCTGCTCTTTGAGCTCTTCTAGTCCGGTTTGGACTGTCCTACGAGGCAAATTTGTGATGTGAATTATCTCACTCTGCTCCATGGAGTTCCGATTCTTTATAACGTAATAAATAAACTTAGTAGCAGGGCTACCCTTTGCAATCTTCTTCATACTAGAGATACCATAGCTTGATCGGGATAGGAAGCCTTTTCTTTGTGACTCTATTGACACGACGTTTTCTATATTGATTTCACCAAGATTTACTCTTTGGCCAAATTCCGCTATAAGGGCAGATTGTTGGATTTCTAGAGGAGCTTCGAAGATGATCTTATTTGGTGAAATTTTAGATGTTACTGCACCAACTACATTCCACTTGATATTACCCTTCTCATCATAGATACTTACTGCATATCCCAAATTACCCTCTAATAGAATTTTTTCGGCCCCCACATTAAGCGCTTCATGAATTTTTCTAATGGTCTGATCAAAAGAAAGTTGTCGTCGTGGATCTTTTTTACCTATTTTCCAAAGAGGTACGAGATTCTTTGACCTTAATTTGTCTGTTATCTGTTTCTTTTTTTCAGTTGGCAGTTCTATATTATTCTCTCCTATCTCAATTATGTCGAAGCCTAACCTGTGTGCATCTTCAATATATGTATCAAAAGATTTTTCGAGCAATGCATATTCTGTGAGGGTACTTCCTACAGATACTAAAATATCATGATCATGATAAAATCTTATCCGATTGGCTAATTGATCATCTGATATAAGCAAAGGCAAAGCTCCATATATCTTGACCATGTCAATAAGTGGAGATATTATCTTAAAATTTCCACTATCAAATCCCTGAAATTTATCTACAATATATGTGATCCCCTCTTTGCGAGGTTTACGCCAATCAATCCGCGGGGCTGATAAATGGTCTAGCATCTTTATTAATAAAATTTCCTATCTATTGAACTATTCCAAATTAATGAACATAACTAGTATCATCGATCTTTAATTAGGCGGATTTAATTTTCCATTTGGCTAAGAAACATAAATCTAAATGTCTTCTTGGTTCGACTTCTTAATATCAAAATGATCATTATCGAAGTGAATAGTTAACCAACTTTATTCTTATATAACTTCAATAGACTCTTCAGAAAATCCTTTTGATATCAAAAAATCTGTGACCTTTGAACGATGATCGCCTTGTAATACAATTATACCGTTTTTTGCAGTTCCACCTGTTCCTATAGTCTTTTTTAACTCATGAGCAATCGACTCCATTTGTTCTTGATCGGTAAATCCCTTGATGTTGGTTACTCTTTTTCCTCTTTTGATTACATAGAGCTGAACGGTTATTTTTAATTCATCTTCATCAAGTCTTTTTAATAGATCCCCAAATGAGTTATCATCTTCTAAAGGATAGGATTCAATTTTATTTTTCTTCGAACCTGTCGGTTTCTCTTTTTTTATCTCTGATATAGAGTAGTTATTTAATAATGATATTTAATTTTTGTTATTATTATTGAACCTAGATGAATTCCTTATGGGAGTATAATTTACATTCGAAGATATTTTGATATTACTGAAGGAAATACATAACTATATTGTCCAAATATGATCCTATATCAAAACCTTTGGTTATCAGGCTCACCTTCAACATAATTTAAGAAAAAACGGTATATTAGGTTTGTATTGCTATTACAACATATTTGCCTTTATTAAAGCTGATTAAATTAGCAATTTTAGACTTGAAGCCATATTTCTTATTTCTTGTATCCAGAATTTCTTTTTGTTTATGAGCATCGACAATGTATGCCTCTCCCTGTATCCAATCCCCCTTTAAAGTCCCTCTAAAATCACATGGAGCTATTTTGACATCACTGTTGTTTCTGATTCGTTTTACTTTGCCGGTTTTTTCTCTAGTTACTATGAATATAGTGTCATGCTCTTGAACGAACCATACCGGAGTTCTTACACCCTGTTTATTCTTTCTGTAAGTTTCAAGATTTAAGTAAGACGCATTTTCAAAAGGGGAACTATTTAAGGTCATATTATTTATAAATATTCACAAGTTATAAACAATTTTCAAACTAGACTTTTGTAAAAGAAAATTACAAAGTTATGAATTGTCTATCGTTTTTATTTATTTATTGAGTGAAAAAGAATAAAACCCAGATAAAACTCAAACAACTAAACCATTAATGAAATATAGGAATAATAAAAACTTATCTAAAAAACAAGAAAAATCAATATAATGGATGAAATCTACAATGCAGTTTATTACGTTCTAGATTTGTCCGAGTCATGGTATGGAAGAATGTAGCTGTGATAATAATGACCGCATAATAAATCGGATTAGAGAAAACCAATTATAAGTTCATGAGAAAACATAAATTTTTCTTATGAGACTTGAATATACAGATTAAGTTCATGAGTCTTAGCCGAATTTAAAAAAAATTGGGAAGCTAATAATTGAAGAAGTAAATTATTTTGCTAACTAGGACGTAACTATATTATTTTAGATTGTGGAAAATAATGCTCCATTCTTGGTAATCTAACCAGATTTAATAGGTCAACAACAAAAGCTATATGAAACAATAATACAAATAAATTGAATGTACGTGAAGCTTCAATTAAGTGGGCAACGCAAAATATTGCTAACGCCTTACTATTAGAAATTTCATTTTGTAGAATTCGACTTGTCACAATACTAATGTACAAACAAACCCAACAAAACATTCTCTTGATTATCTCATTAACATACTGCAATTAGTTTAAAATAAATAATTGAGAGATTTCATATCCAATATCAACATATATACTTATTTTCGTTGAAATTAATATAGATTTATGCCGTCGTTTAATTTTTTTAAGAGAAAGGGCAAAGACGTTTCAAAATTAAGCAATAAACAAAACAATATTCAAGCAACCAATCCAGTCTCGATTTCAAGAAATTTAGATGACAGATTAACAATTGAAGATGCACTAAATTTGTTAGACAGAATAGAGAATACAATAACTCGTAACCTCTTGACTGAATTGGGTAAGACTTTTGAAGATACAAATCTAATTTTTCAACATATCAACAATATTGCAGAGGATCTTGAAAGCGAGGAAATAGACATAGAAGAAGAGAAACTTGCACCCCTTGTAAAGAATACTAAAAACACTATAGTTAGGGCATTGAAGCGAGAGTCTTCAAATATTTTAACAATTCCTAAGACGTTCGACGAATTTGTAAAGTTCAAAGAATCTCTTGATGCATCTATTAATAGGTTTGGTGAAGTAACGAGTTCTCATAGTCGAATTGTAAATACATTCATGAAAAAGCATGCAAATAGTCTTAGAGGAGATTTAAAGAAAATAAGTGACATTTCTGGAAAATTGAGTAATGGATTTGATGAGTTGTCGATGGAAAAAAAGGTTGTGGAAGAATGTAGAGTAAACCTTTCAACTTTAAAGGCCAATATAGATGAAAAAGAAAAATCCGAACAAGATCTCAAATCCATAGATAACGAATGCATTAAATTGGATGAGGAAATTAAATTAAAAGAAATAGAAATAGATGATCTAAAATCATCTTCAGATTATTCAAAAGGTTTAAAATATTTACATGAAAGAGAACGAATAAACAATGAGAGAAAAATACTCATAGATAAATTAAATCAAATATCAAGTCATTTAACTAAGGCAGCAAACAAATACTCATACGGTTTAACAAAGGCAACAGTTGAAAAAATTGATACTATCGTAAATAAACCATCAGAAATAGCTTATAAATCAGACATTTCAGATTACTTGCACCTCCTAAAGGAAATGAAAGAGTCTGTGACGTCGAACAAGGTTATCATAAAGGATTCTAATAAGATTTTGCAATACTTTGACATACTTGCAAGTGAATTACCAAATTTCAAAAAAGAAATCTTAAAACTAGACTCACTAATAGATAAGTTAAAGGATAAGGAAAAGGCAACTATTTTGGATAAATTAGATCAAAAAGAAGAGGAGAAAAAGAAAGCCAATGAATACCTAATAGCACAAAACCAAAAAAGGGATGAAATTATTAAAGATAAGATGAAAATTGAAGAACAAATAAAAACAATATTAAAGGTTATTGAAGAACAGTTACAAAGATTATCTACAAAAAAATATAAAATAATGACAAGTCCAGAATAATCATGAGTAGATGTTCAACATGTTACATAAAGGCATTTAAGGATCCTGAAATGCTCACATTAAATCATTACATTAGTATAGTAAAGAAATTTCAAGAAGTATAGCAACGAAGGAACATATAATCAAAGTTTTAGATTTATTTTGCGAACTTTTCGATTATCGAGGTATATTGGGGATATTGAAGTAATAGATCAGTTTTGTTTCCCAATTGAAAATCTTCAAAATCAAATCCAGGTGATACGGTACATCCTACCAGAGAGAAAGATTCCTTGTTGTAAACCTCTGCACAGAACCAAGAGTTTTTTTTAATCGCATAGTTAAGGCATGATTCATCATCATCTTTTAAATTATTTCCCAATTTTACTATAGTGGGATTCTGTTCTTCGTTTAATATGTACATGATTAATGGGCTTCCCAAATAGAAATGCCAAATTTCATCATTTTTAACCCTATGGATTGGTGAAATTTGATTTTTGTTTAACAAGTAATAGATCATGGTAGAAGCAGGACGCGTTTGTGTTACAAAATTTTTCTTGCTCATTATTGAAGAATGAGTTTGATTTGACAATAGCGATTCAGTATATGAAACTAAATCGGTGGCTCGATATATCTCTTTAAAATATCCCCCTTCATAGGGATGTGCCCTCAAATTTAATTTCTTAATTAAGAATTCTGCATCGATCAATGCATTATTGATAAATTTTACTTAATTAAAAATATTCTTTGTAGATCACATTATCTTCGGCCATTACGGCAAGAAAATGACTCATTAACGAAATAGGATCAACGTTCCAATATGTCTAAGTAATATTTAAACGCAGAGATAAGACATACGCATATACTGTGGAGTAAATCATTAGCTTAATTAGAAATAAGCTATTTGTTGTCTATATAACAATTATATCTCCTTTAAACCCATGCAACAATCTCTTTTTGAGTCCATAAAATTATCTTGTAGTATATTTTATTAATTTTATATCACATAATATTACCTAACATAGTATCATTAATAAAATATTTGAATACTCATTTGCAAAATACTTTAGCATTATTCTTAAAATTGTGAACCTAATATTATTCCTCGATATTAGATATAGTAATGTCATGTTTGCCCTGAGGTATTGACAATTCTATCAATGTTTTGTTATCCACATTCCTTGTACTTACTGTTTGGAGGGGCGATCCGTCAATTGATATCGAGAGAGGATCATTTTGAAGGGGCATCAATTCTAATGATAACGACCCGGGATATGGATAGATATTGTTAATCGAGAAACTGAATTGGTTGCTACTACTGTTGTAGTTTAAATAATCGATTTGAACTAGGCTAGAGAACTTGTATCCCAAAACTTTTGAAGATGATATGTTTACTATTTGAAGATCATTTATTTTCATATCATTTATATCGCCACCTACACAACTATAGAAGTAAACACTATTCTGTATAGCAGGATCTGGAATAAATGTAAAATTAAGGGTTTGATATGGTTTCAAGTTTGGGATAACGGTCTTTACAGAATCGATTTGAGTACTATTTCTGTCATTAACAATTGCAAAGAGAGTTATATTCTTTAATGGAATAGGGCCAATATTTGTTATATTGCCATATAACTCTTTATTGGCACCTTGAGGAATAACCGGGTATTTTAATTCTATAGTATTTAGTTTAGTGATAGGTAAACTAACATTTTGACTTTTAAATACAAAAGGTTCTTCATTTATTGCATCTGGAAACAATGTAGAATTGATTTTAAATTTGAATGGAAAGGGCTCATTATCTCTATATAGAATAGAGTTATATGGTTTTTCAGTAAGGATTTCATGACTATTTGTTATACTATTGTAAGCTCTAACGCCAATCAAAACATTTTGAGGAAAATCTTGGTAATCAGATTTAGCTACAGAACCAACTATTATTGTGTTATTATAACCATCATAATATGAGGTATAATTCTTTATAAAAGATCTAGGATTTTCAGCAATATTAAATCCGGACTCGTTTGATTTAGCAAGGATTTGGGACGGATAAAACAAGATCACCACAATTGTAACCATACCAATAATCGAAAGAGTAACAAAATCATGATTGCAGGTCTTTGACAATTATACGAAGGTATTTGAAATCAAAATTTAAGTGTTATTATCGGTGATATGTAAAAAAGGAAACGTGATCTTAATTTGCATATTTTTCTTAGACGATCTACACATTAAACTAATTAAACAGTGGCCACATTTGCCAAAAAAAAAGACTTTTAGTTTTAGAATTTGTATTGGAAATAGTTTAACTAGTAATTTGACTTCATAAAAAATGTGAATTATAATAGCACCAAAAGGTTCACCAAAATTTTAGTTCCTATAGATGGCTCTAAAAGTTCAATTAAGGCGGCCGAATTGGGTACAGATATCGCTCAAATATATGGATGTGACTTAGTAGCCCTACATGTAATGTTTTCTCAAAGCGGATTTGCATTTCACACAGAGACAGTTACAGGAACTATAACAACGAGTTCTTTAAACGATTTGAACACGGAAGCAAGACAGGAAGCAGAAAAATGGTTCGAAGAGGTCAAAAAAATATCGGAAAGGAGTAGAATAAAAGTCAAGACAGAGGTAGTTCTGACGGTAATTTCGATTGTGGAAGCTATTTTATCCTATGCAGGTAAGGAAAGTATAGATCTGATTGTTGTTGGTTCAAAGGGGAAATCAGGCTTGAAAAAATTGATACTAGGAAGCGTTGCATCAGGAATCTCAACCTATGCTCATTGTCCAGTATTGATAGTAAAATAGCCTCAAAAATGAGCACTATGCCATTGATGATGGCAATGGCGATGATGGAAAATACACCCGATAATAAGTAAAGGTGACTGTAATGGTTGTTGTCAGGATTTTAGTTACTTTATAAAACCACTATCCTAGATGCAATTACCATAAAAATCATTGTTGTAGTGAGGAGACCAAACATCACATGTGGTAAAAATTTAATGAAGTCTATATTTATATGAATATTTTTAGTCAATGAACTAGTATATGTTCCGCGCAATACGTGATAATAAACAATTAAAGATAGAGATCCGAATAACAATATGAGAACGCCCTTTGCGGTATAAACAAAATTTGGAACCTCGAAATTAAATAACATTACGAATAAAATTAAACCACTAGTTAAAGAAATTGTAGAAGTAAAGATTATAATCCTGCGGATTTTTGGCAATACGATAGACAAATTTCCTGTCCTATTGGAAGGTCTAATTATAAAGATTACTAAAAAAGTTACACTCCACCATACAATAGAGAAGATCATGTGAATACCTTGGAGTAGTGCAACAATATCGCTAATCAAGATAAGACACGATATCTAATTTTAACAAATTTCTAAATGTTTCTGAGATCAATTTAGAGTAGTTTTAGGAGTATTTAGAAGATAGATTATTGTTCAAGCTCTCATTTAGACGTAGTACTTCAGTGGGTGATAATTGCGCAATTCTATTTGACGCGATACCCTTTAGATCGGATGTGCCAAAATCGCACCCATAATATTTCCTATAATAATTAAACACAAAGGAAACGGTTTTTTTTCGGAAAGAGAATAAGGATTGTATATCCTTTATGACCTGTAAGGATAAAGGCGGAGATTTAGGACGTAATTCAATTAGAAGAGAATCAACCTTGGGTCTTGGTGAAAACGAAGCGGGAGAAACTTTGAGCAATATATTAATGAAAAACCTAAATTGAGATAAAACAGAGATGGCCCTATAATTACTATTTCCGGGTTTAGATATTAGTTTTTCAACAAATTCCCGTTGAAGCAAGACAATTCCTCTTTTAAACTGCTTTTGACATAACCAGGATAATGCCTTGCGACTTTCATAATAAGGCAAACTTGATAAGAAAACATCAAATTCTACTCGAAGATTTCTATCTAATCCGTCTGAGTTTAAAAGTTGCAGATTCCCAAAGTGCAAATATTCCTTGGATTGGCGGTATAGCTCGGGATCTAATTCGAATGAATAAACATATTTAGCAATTCTACAAAGCTCCTCCGTTAGAATCCCTTTGCCTGTACCTACTTCATAAACTACTTCATTTCTACAAATTCGAGAAAGTTCAATTATTTTCTCCACAGTTTTTGTATCTACGAGAAAATTCTGTCCCAACTTTGACTGGTTCTTCATTGGAATCTGAAAATTATTTAATAAAAAACTATATTTTAAGTAGATAATAAGTATGAGAAATTATGTTTTCCTTACAAAAATATTCATTCGTGTTTCACCTGAAATCTCATCATAAATTCTTTTTGCTATTAGCTTTGATGCATCTCGCAATCCGGCTCTTTCTTGGATATCTAGAAAGGAACTAAAATTGCGTTTTTCCCTCTCTTCTAAGATAGATTTCATATATGTTTTTCCTATACCAGGAATAAGCTCCAAAGAATGAACACGTGGTGTCATGGGTTGAGCAAAATTGAAGTAATCAACAAATCGTTTTTCATTAACATTTACAATTTTTTCAATTACTGAGGGCAATTCATTTTTGGCGGATTGAGATATGTGATTGTAATCTAGTCTCCCCAATACACTTACAATTTTCTCTCTTCCATTCTTTCCGATATAAACACGTTCACCAATACTAAATTCCTCATTATTAATTCCTAGTAATTCTAACAAGGTCAAATGTTCCTCGCCAATTGCATGGATAATTACCCCCTCTCTCATCCTTACAATTGAAGATTTACCATTTTGGATATAATCAAGAATATAGGCATATTCCTCGAACTTACGAGGAGCAAAATTATCACCGTATCTACCATAATTACCTCTATTTGAATTAAACCTTGACAAGATATATTTTACCTTTACAATTATATTTAGAGACGACTTTTTATTTAACTTTCAATATCAGATGGAGTTTTTACGTGCTCGTCTTCCTCACTTTTTGAGAGCAAAATAGACTTTATTTTTTCTAGTTTCTCTGTTACTATCAATTTTTTCCAACCGAAAGTAAAAGCTCTCAATTCCTCGATTGATCTGGGCATAACATTCACCAATTCAACCGATTCCTCGCTTGTTAAATCCCCTTCTGAAACAAGTTTTTCAACCATTTCTTTAGCATGCTCATAGTCAACCTTGGAAAATTTTTTAGAATAATCATAGGTCCATCTTTGAATTTGATCCATTTCATCAACTGGAATAACCTCTAAAATCTTTTTTACCTCTGATAAAGTTACTATCTCCCTTTTTATTACTTCAGTCATGTCCAATACACACTTTTATATTTAGCCTGCTATTGGTCGAATATGATTAAACTTGGTCTGTAAGTATTTTGGCTTGCTGCCAAACTTTACCATCACCCTCAACGTACGTCTGCCGACTTCTTCGACTATTCCCACTTTACCCTGAAATCGCCTATGTGGCATTGTATTATGCTCAGTTGGGTCGATATCTACAACCACTTTATCACCGGGTTTGTATTCAATCAACAGGTAAGAAACACCGGTTATCTTATTAGTTTTGGTTAGTATCGATCTAGATTTTCTCCTAGTTCCGTGAGATGAAGGCATGAGAATCTATTGTATATATGCCCTAATAAATATTATTTACAATAATTTCGCCATTATTCCTTTTGAGGGTCAGTAATTCCTGATTCGCCTATAGAAAACACAGTTTCACTTTCAGGATGGTTAGGTGAATCCACCATTCTGGCAATTCTGTTTCTGTTAGATTTCCTGAGATAAATTCTATAAGTACTTGAATGAGCAAAGATATTTCCACCAGCTGCTTTGAACGATAGGTTTGCAAATCCTGTCTCTGGAGAGGATTGTACTTGATTAGTAAGTAAAACTGCGATTTGATGTGTCTGTGCAATTCTCATTATAGAGTGTATTAATTTGTTCAATCGTTGTTGTCTTAATGAGAGCGAAGATAATCCAAGAAACTCTGAACGGTATAACGAAATTGCAGAATCGAATATTAGAAGCTTTATATTTTGAGATTCAATTATTCTACTAGATTCCGATAATATAAGTTCCTGGTGAGAGCTACTATATGCTCTAGCAACTACAATATTATCAAGTATCTGTTTTGGATTTTGGTGCCTAGCTTTGCTTATTGTCTCAATTCTTTCGGGTCTAAAGGTGTTTTCAGTATCAATATATAAAGCGCCACCGTCAAGTCCACCTTGAGAATAGCTTAGCTGGACCATAACGCATGCAGTATGACACAATTGAGTTTTTCCTGTGCCAAATTCTCCATATACTTCTGTGATGGCGTTAGTTTCTATTCCACCACCAAGAAGTTTATTGAAATTTTGAGATCCGGTAGATATTCTCCCAATTCTTTTTCTCTTATCGTACAAAGTAGTTGCGGGCGTAAACCGCATATCAATTACTCCAATATCTTCAAGGAATGTGATAGTTTGATTATAAATGAAATTTGAATCATCCATGCTAATTCCACACCGTGTGGATAATTCTAAAGGCCCTTCTATTATTACATCTTTAAGGGATAAAAATCCACCTTCCTTTAACTGAGAGAGCAAATCGATAGACAAGTCACTTAGGAGATCAATAGACAGAAAATCCTTATTTGATTTCTGATTAACGGATGAGTATTCAGGGTCTACACTATGATTCAAAGTACTACATAGTAGTTTTGCTTAACCCGATATTTCAATAATACTAAGCAAAAAGATTGAACATTTTATCGAACAATTAAGCAGAAATTGATATTATAAATATGTACTATAATAAGCTCCGGTTGTTGAGAAATAAACTATATTTAATCAGTGTAGTAACATTGAGTGCTAGATATGATAGTTGACTTGAACTTAAAACACAGAAATGTTATAGTTATTGGTGCAGGACAAGAAGGTACTAAAAGAATATCTAGCCTTTCAAATGAAGGTTGTCAAATCATAGTCATAAGTGATAAAGTCAACGAGGCGCTTTATGAGATAGAAGGAAGCACAT
Organism: Candidatus Nitrosocosmicus sp.; assembly: GCA_031177355.1. GTDB lineage: Archaea > Thermoproteota > Nitrososphaeria > Nitrososphaerales > Nitrososphaeraceae > Nitrosocosmicus. Next base: position 12,428 of record JAPSGR010000019.1, read on the forward strand.
ATCCAATTATATTAATAAGAAGAAGAATCACGGATATTAAATTTTTACACACATTCGATAATATTTTTCTGATTCTTGCAGCTACAGATGATCCATGTCTAAATGAAGCTATAGTAGAAGAGGCTAAAAAGAAGAAGATTCTATCATATACTATTAATGGCTCAACTTTAGGTGATCTTTTTTTTACATCAATAATAAATATCGAAGAGACCATTCAGATATCAATTTCCACCGCAGGGAAAAGTCCTTTGATGAGTAAGATTATAAAAGACAAGGTTGAGAATACTATAAAAAATATAATAGGCCCTACAGATATTGAAAATATAAGAATTCAGGAATTTGCTAGAGAGAAGGTAAAAAAGTATATAAAGAATCAACAAGAAAGAAGGAAATTTTTATATAGTTTAGTTAAAGACCAGGAGATTCAAGAATTAATAATAAAAAAAAACATTGATAAGGTCAAAGAAAGAATCATAAAGATATTAGACAAATGGGAGGGCAATAAGATCGGATGACGCTATATTTGGGAGCACTATCATCACAATTTCTCAATTTTAGAGTAACCTTCAGGAACTCCCCTATTCACATATTAGAAAAATTTGCATTTAAGGACATATTTGGTGCGCACCAGTATTTATTGGAATCATCTGAATTACAAGAGTGTATAATCTTGCAAACGTGTAATCGTGTAGAGGTTTATGGAGTAGGACAAAATCCACGACCTGAGAACATTATAAAAAGGTGGTCAGATCTAATAGATTTATCAATAGAAGAGGTTAAAAATGACATTATAATCAGCAATGGAGAGGACGCAGTGAGACATTTGGTAAAACTAACATCGGGTTTAGACTCCCTAGTAGTTGGAGAGGATCAAATTTTGGGGCAAGTAAAAAGATCTCTGGAATTTTCCCGAAAAAACGGTTTTGCAGGTCCGAACTTGAATGTTTTGTTTGACAAAACGATTAAAATAGGAAGTCGCGTCCGTGCTCTTACAGGTATAAACAAAGGAAGTACTTCTGTTGGATCTATGGCAGTAAATTTAGCTTGCGAATATTTTGATGATATGAAGCAAAAAGAGATTTTACTCATAGGATCAGGGGAAGGAGCTAGTTTGATCGCAAAGTCTTTGAAACAACGAAATATGAAATTTTTCATTACTAGTCGAACCTTTGAAAGAGCTCGTTCCTTTGCAGACACGGTAGCTGGATTACCCATACCGTTTGAAGCTGCATTAGAGAAATTAAATGAAAATATCGACATAGTGTTCATCTCTACGGTAGCGCCATACTATTTGCTAACATATGAAAGGATATCTAGAATGATAAAGAATCGGAATAAAGGATTAATGATTTTCGATTTATCAAATCCGAGAACTGTTGAGGAGAAGATTGCTACATTGAACAACATCAAATTAGTTAACATAGATCAAATATCAGAAATAGTTGAAAAAAATGTCGGAAGGAGAAAAAGAGAAATTCAGTCTGCAGAAAAAATAATTGATGATGAGATAATCACGATAAAAGAAATGTTAAAAAGAAAGAGCTCTGAGCCAGCCATAATAACGATCTTTAAGAATGCTGATTTGATAAGGAACAAGGAATTAAAAAAAGCTTTATCGTTAATTGGCAATAGAATGAGCGAAAATGACGTCAAAATATTGGAACAATTTTCCTATGCGTTAGTGGAAGGAATTCTATCAACTCCTATGAATAATTTAAGAAAAGAATTTTCTAATAACAAAAATGAAAATGAGTTAATAAACTTGGCTCTAAAATTATTCAATTATGAAAAAGCATAGTCTATAAAATGTCTAAGAAAAATAAAGAAAGTTTGGGCAATAGTCTGGAAATCAATTCAAGTTCGTTAAAGAGTAGTTACCAGTACAGCTACAACTTTTTTCCAAAAATGCGATTAAGGAGATTAAGGAAAAACTCTGCCATTCGAGATCTTTTCCAAGAGGTTCGCTTATCTGCAAAAGATTTAGTATTGCCTTTATTTATTCAAGAAGGCATAAAGAACAATTTACCGATAGATGCTATGCCAGGTGTTTCTAGATTTTCACCTAACTTGATTTTACAAGAAATTGAAGAATGTGTAAATATAGGAATTAGTGCCATAATTCTGTTTGGGCTACCCAAAACAAAGGATACACTCGGAAAAAGTTCATACGACGACAAAGGAATCGTTCAACGTACAATTAAATCGATTCGAGATAATTTTGGGGATAAAATAGTAATAATTACAGATGTATGTTTATGTCAATATACATCGCATGGACATTGTGGAATAGTACATAATAATCAAATAGACAATGACAAAACATTAAACGTGTTAGGAAATACAGCACTAAGTCATGCAAGAGCAGGAGCAGACATGGTAGCCCCATCGGCAATGATGGATGGTCAGGTAAAAAGAATAAGAGATCTTTTAGATGATAATGATTATATTAATACTCTTATAATGGGATACTCGGCTAAACAGGCTTCTTCATTTTTCTCACCTTTTAGAGATGCAGCACATTCTAAACCAAGTTTTGGTAACAGGCAAACATATCAAATGAGTTTTTCCAATCCCAGGGAAGCAAATAGGGAAATAGAAGGGGATATAGAGGAAGGCGCCGATGTCTTAATGATAAAACCTGCACTCTCGAATCTAGACTTGATTTATGAAGCAAAAAAAAATACCTTGCATCCAATTGCAGCATATAGTGTGTCTGGAGAATATTCCATGATAAAAGCCGCGGCCATTAACCAGTGGATCGACGAGGATTTGGCTGTTACGGAATCCATAACTGCCATAAAACGCGCAGGTGCCAATATAATTATATCGTATTATGCTAAAAGAATGGCGGAAATTTTAAACACTAATTAAATTAGTAAGAAGTCAAATAACGATCTATATCGAAATTAATATTTAATTAAAAAAAGAGTTAGGGAATTGGATAGAATACATGTACATCAGCATCTCGTCCATCCGCGACGTATACAGCTCCTTGTGAATTTATGGCTATTCCAACAGGACTTTCAATCAATTCATGCGCTGCCCCACTATTGCCGAATTGGGTAAGATAATTACCATTATTGTCGAAAACTTGAATCCTGTTATTGCCACTGTCAGATACATATACATTATTTGAAGGATCAATTGCCACATCGACTGGGTACCTAAACTGTCCGTTACCTGATCCGAACGTGCCAAACTTCATCAGGAAATTACCGGAAGCATCAAATTTTTGTACTCTATTGTTACTATAGTCAGTAACAAATATATTGCCGTTTGAATCCACAGCCACATCAGCTGGATTATTAAATTGACCATTGCCGGTTCCAGGAGAACCGATACTCATCATGAAATTACCGGAAGCATCAAATTTTTGTACATTAGTATTTTCACCAAAATCGGTGACATATAGATTATTTTCTTTGTCTACACCTACCCCACCTGGGCTAATGAACATTCCCGGTCCCAAACCAAATGAACCAATAGATCGAATAAAAGTTCCATTAGAAGTAAACTCTTTTACAGCATAAGTTGGGTTTCCGAAATCAGCAATAAATACAGTGTCATTTGAGTTCACTGCAATACCAGAAGGATTTGTAAAGTACTGTGGTCCATTACCAAATGTGCCAAAACCTAAGATAAATGTTCCATTAGGAGTAAACTTTTGAATCATATGTGTAGTATAACCGGCAAAGTCTGAAACGTAAACATTATCTTCAGAATCAATTCCTATTCCAGATACCTGATTAAACTGACCCTGGGATACACCCCTTTCACCCCACATAGTCAAATGAACGAATTCAAGTGCAAATGCAGAGGAATGATAGGTAGGTAATAACATCAAATTAAATCCCACAAAACAAAATAAAACAAATCGAGATATCCTCATCTCGTAATATGAGACTATCATTATTTAAATAGTTTTTTAAAAAGACAATTTCTAAAAAAATAAGTCTAGTATGCAAGAGAGCTATTCTGTGTTTTGTTGTTCATTGAAACTGAGTTCTTTATGGATTGGTCAAATTCAGGACTAGCGACAATACCGAATATGGTGGAAGATTCACCAAAATGTCTATCTACACTTTCAGGATCCATCCATATATTTACTATGTTATCATTTGACAATTTAATAGAAGTTGGAATATCTAGTGCTGGGCCATTGGCAAGGCTAACGGTAGATGTTCCATTGAAATGGGTAGAATTAGTCCCAGATGGTGATGAAGAATTTAACAAGACGAAATCAGTTACAGTATGAGTATGTCTAGCCGTGCCATCAGGTCGCATCATATCTATAGCAGCGTTAAATGTACCGGCACTCGCATTACTACTTGAAGTTTCTGTTGAATTTGAAAGACTCGATCGCCATATTCCTGCTAATACCCAGTCGGTATTATCGTTTTCATCCTCAGTTATTCCAGTAATTGGTCCAAATACATACGTTCTATCAAGAAAATCCAGTGGTAAAGCCATAGCAACATTGGAAACAAGGCCTACAAAAGCAAAACCACTTATCAACATAAATACAAAGATGAATGTTACATAATTTTGCATATTTATTATGCACAGGTGCCTTTATTATCTTTTATGAAAATACATCAAGATTTGCGATAAAGATAATATATGATTAACTCGAAGATCAACAAAAATTTTGTAATTTGAGAAAAAATTATATATTTAGTTAAATTGTTTGTTTGTATTAACAATTACGAAGACCTCAGGTTAGTAATTGTAACTGATCTTTTGAGTCCTGAAAAAGATGACGATTTCATTCTGATAATAATAAAATGAAACCTTAAGTTCACAGACTGCTTTCTTAATCTTTACTATCCCAAATCCCTACCTTCTCCAAGACTCAATAGTAAGTCAATGTCTGATTAAAAAAAAGAGATACTATGAACAAGGCTGCAATTATTCCAGCAAGAAAAAGGGTTATTTGCCTCAGAAAGCTTAACTATAATTCAATAAATCTCACACTTTATATATTATCATAAACAAAGGTTTTGGTCTAATCCTTATATCATCACATAAATTAATTCAAGAAGATATTCTTCCAGTTGGTATGTGTTTGTTAAATGGAAATATATCTACCTATAACACCGGAACGTCAAAATGTAATAAGTGAGAGACATTAATCAAGAGGTCGGTTGATTATTATAGAATTAGCGGGTAATATGCACTATGTGTATAATAATTTATACAGATCGAAGATTCGGCAACAAAAATAGATAGAGATTCTTTATAAGAATTATTATTGTTTAATAATAGGACAAATGAATATCTTTTTTTCTAAAAACATGTTGTATTATTTTTACCCAAAATTGACACATAACAAGAAACTATGATTTGTTGAACGATAAAGATAAGACAATATTCTTTTACTTTGATATGTGTTTATAATCCATTTAAGTTACATATATAATATTAGAATAAGCCAAGTTAAAGGAATTTGACTCTTAATTGTCATATTATAGATGTGATAATTATAGATCAAAATTGTTTAAATTAACAACCTTTGTTTAGATAACATCATCTGAGTTTGATAACGTATATCTAGAACAACATATAATTATATATAATTACACTTTATGGCCGATATAAATTTTAATCAATCACGTCATTTGTTTGAAAGAGCCACAAAAGTAATTCCGGGTGGTGTTAATAGTCCAGTAAGGTACTTTCAGCCCTATCCATTCTTCGTAGAATCTGCAAATGGAAGCAAATTATTTACCAATGACGGAAATGTATTAATTGATTATTGCTTAGGTTATGGATCAGTTTTTCTAGGACATGGTAATCAAGAGGTCGGTACAGAAGTAAAGTATCAAATGGATAAAGGAAACTTATTTTGTACACCAACTGAAAAAGAAGTTCAGTTAGCAGAAACATGTACAAAAATAATTCCTTGTGCAGAGATGGTAAGGATAATGAACACGGGAGCAGAAGCTACAATGCATTCGATAAGACTGGCCAGATCTTTTACAAATAAAACTAAATTAATTAAGTTTGAAGGTGGATATCACGGAGCTTTTGACTATGTTCTAAACAAGGCTGGGTCGGCGGCGGCGGCCAAGGATTATACAGACGGAATATTAACTGAAAGTGCATCCAAAACGATCACTATACCTTTTAATGATATTGAAGTTGTTCAAGATATCATAAGTAAAAGGGAGAATCATAATGACATTGCTTGTATTATAGTTGAGCCGGTTTTGGCTAATACAGGACTAGTTCTCCCAGAAAAAGAGTATCTCAACAGTTTACGAAACATAACTAAAGAAAATGGAATTGTATTAATCTTTGACGAAGTAGTTACAGGCTTCAGATTGGCATTGGGAGGAGCAAGTGAGTTCTTTGGAATTAAACCAGATATTGCCACATTTGCCAAAACGCTTGGAAATGGATATCCAATTTCATTGGTGGCAGGAAACAGAGAAATAATGTCTGGACTTGCACCATGTGGATCGGTATATCAAGCAAGTACTTTTGCAGGTAATCCTGTTTCAGTAACTGCAGCACTAAAAACCCTCGAAATACTCACCAAAGAAAAAAATACAATCTATCCAAAAGTTGCTATATCATGTGATAAATTGGTTGATGCAATCAGGGATATTGTGTCTGATAAACAATTAGACGTTATGTTAAATTCAATAGGTTCTATGTTTCAACTTTTTTTTACAAACAAACTGATCAGAGATTATGATTCAGTAAAATCAACAGACACCGAATCTTTCAATAAATTATTCAGAATACTCTTAAAGAAGAACATATTTATCCCACCTTCTCCATATGAAACATGTTTCATCTCGACAATGCATAATGAAGAGGATATTGAAAAAACAATAGATGCCTACGAATCTGCATTATCCACGGTGAGGGATTTTTAAACAAATAGTAGTTGCCACCAGAGCGAGCAAACTCGCTACAAGACAAACCGATTTAGTAGTTTCGTCAATAAAGAGGATCAAGGTTGATCTTAAAATTAGCATCGACAAGATTATTACTCAAGGTGACCGGGACAACAGACCATTTTTTGTAATGAATAGGATAGGCGTTTTTGAAAAGGAAGTTAATGAAAGATTGTTAAAATATGAAGCGGATTTTGCAGTTCACAGTCTAAAAGATCTTCATGCAGGAATATCAGATAAACTGGTTATTGCATGTATACCAAAGAGAGAAAGGCCTAATGATGTATTTATAAATAGTATCGATGGAAAATTACTCAATCAACTTCCTCCTACCTCCATAATAGGAACTAGTAGTATTAGAAGGGCTATTCAAATTAAAACCAAGTATCCTCATCTCAAAATTAAATCTATTAGAGGAAATGTAGAAACAAGACTTGATAGATCGAAAGAGAATAAATACTCAGGAATAATCTTAGCTGAGGCTGGAATAGATAGATTAGGATTAGCTAATCAGATTACTCAAAGGTTAAATATTCGCAGTTTTACTCCAGCACCAGGCCAAGGAGCATTGGCAATTGTTTGTAGAAAAGACGATACAGATCTTTTGAAATTATTGAAAAAAATAGAGGATGTAAATTCACTAAGAGAGGTTCAAGCAGAAAGAACTTTAACGGATGCAATTGGGGCAGGATGTACTGTTCCTTTAGGCGCATGTGCATATTCAAAAATTAAGGAGAAACGGATCTCACTTTTTGCAGTTATTTATTCTTTAGATGGAAAAAAATCCATTAAAGCAGCCCTACAGCATAGTATCGATCATCCGCAAAAGTTGGGTAAGATGGTTGCAGAGGAATTGATTTCAAAGGGTGCAAAAGAAATAACAAAGGATTGGGATAATAATACTAATATGAATATCGATGTACTAAATAAGTTGATAGAATGAAAATTAAACACAGCTCTGTAGGTATGGTCTACATTTGTGGTGCTGGGCCGGGTGATCCAAGATTATTAACATTGAGAGCCTTGGACTTGATCAAACAGGCAGACGTAATTCTTTATGATAGATTAGTAGGAGGTGAGATAATTGAATTATTTCCGCCCTCCTCAGAAAAAATTTATGTTGGAAGAAATGTTAGAGACCCAACAACACATCAAAATAGAACAAATGAATTGATGTTGAAATACGCTACAATGGGTAAATCGGTTTTGCGACTGAAAGGAGGTGATCCATTTATTTTCGGAAGGGGAGGTGAGGAAGCAGAGATCCTGATGGAAAATAACATACCATTTGAGATCATCCCAGGTATTACTTCAGGAATAGGTGCAGCTATTTATTCAGGGATACCTCTTACACATAGAAAATATGGGTCTGCGGTTGCATTTGTTACCGGCCATGAAGATCCAGATAAAAAGACACCAGAGGTCAACTGGGAAAAATTATTTGATGCAGTAGATACCGTTGTCGTGTATATGGGAACAGAGAAGTTAGAGATAATTATTGACAAGATTAAGAAAGGTAAAAACGATGGCAATAAACCAGTTGCAATAATTGAGAACGGAACCTTGAAAAGCCAAAAGGTGATTGTAGGAGATTTAGGCAACATTGTTATGCTATCAAAACAAGCAAATGTAAAACCTCCTGCTATTGTAATTCTTGGTGACGTAGTCAAGCTCAATAAGAAATTGGAATGGTTTGTCCCAAAAATAGAAAATAAAGAAAACTAAACACAATGTTGTGACATCTATATTTGCAGAAGGGATCTCATCTATTTGGATAACATAAATATCATTATTAGTCGAGAAGAGGTATTAAGAGACGACATTCCAAATAATGTGAAAGAAAAACTAGAAAATGTTAATTGGATAAGTCTACCGACCATTGATTTTCGAAAGATATACTCTAAGGAAGTAAAAGAAGCCTTAGAAAGAATCACAAATTTATACTATCACTACTGTATTTTTCTAAGCTCAAACTCCGTACATTTATTTTTTGAAATAGCAAGTGATGAGAAGAAGTTGACCGAAACTTTACATGCTCTTTCTAAAATGAAAATTGTTGTAATAGGTCCCAAAACTAAAGAAACATTGAAAAATTATGGATTTGATTCTGAGGAAGCAAACAATCACAAAAATAATAATTACTCTATAATAGATATAAAGAACTTCCTTCATAAATTAGATCTAGAAAATAAAAAGCAACCTCAAATTATTCCTGTAAGGATATTGATACCAAGAAGTGCGCAATCAATAAAGTCAAATAATTTTATTGATACTAATTTTGACAGTATTGAACTGAACCAGGTTTTCTTTTATGATATTAGTGAAAAAAAAGATATATCTAATTCATCTCAATGGAAAAAATTAAATAAATTATCGAGTTATTCGGGGAAAACATTTTTAATTTTTACTAGTCCATCGACAGTAAAATCATTTTTCAAGATAATTTACCAACTTTCATCCTATCATTTTGATGATAAGAGCGAAAGGGATATAATTCAAGATATGAAGATTCATAAAGTAATTTCCATTGGACCGACAACTTCCAGAGTACTGATTGAAAAAAATATTGATCATATAGAATCTTCAGTACATACAGTGAAGGGTACATTAGAGGTAGTGTTTGATTTAGTTTAAAGATAATCTCCAGATTTTGAATTCTAAACAACCGTCTGATTCCAATGAATTTCTTTCTTAATAAAATTAATAATTTGACTTTTTCTTATCACTTTTTATGAACTTGAATGGCGTTTTTTAAATAAGCAGATTTAAAGGAACATTATCATTTAAATCAATATGATAGGTGCAGAGCACAAGTAAAAGTTCTTGTGAACCCATTTACAGAAAAACTTGTCAAATCAACTAATGCGTATACATACCTGTTTGTTCTGATGCGAGGGATTTACTATTGGGATTAACAGCCATCTTATTCATCATTACCAAAACCAATCATCTCTCGCTTATTTAGTTTAATAATTGAAATACATCAACTTTTTGTTGTTCACTTGACAATCTACTAAAGTCTTTTTATGGTTAAAAAAATGTGATACGATACTTTTTTGATTGTTTGAAAAAAAAACTCTTTGGACGGATATTATCTGTACTTGTAATGTTTTTCAAAAATATCCGCGGTTTCCTTGTATCTAGATTTTTCCACCTCAAGAATCTGTTCCATTACTTCGTCTCCTTTTAATAATAACGGTTTTCCGGTCCACTTGTTCTCAAATAAGTAACTAATCCATGCACGGATAAATGGACCCATTTTTCGAGACAATGGTTCTACAAAGCCATTAATAATCTCACGCTTAGCCCCCTCTCTATCTAATCCTTTGCACATAAGATAAAATATTTTTTCCTCATCAATCTGTGAAACAGATGCAGAATGCGTCGCCTTAACCTCATTAGTTTCAATTTCCAAACCGGGTATAGCATCAGCCTGTGCACCCTTATTCAACAAAATGGCATGTCCGGCTAAATATGCTTCAGAAGTTTGTGCATTTTTACGGATCTTTATCATACCTTTAAATAGAGATTTAGCAGCATCTTTTACAATTGATTTAACTAATACTTTTCCACGCGTACTAAAGCCTATATGATCAAGATTGGAAGTAATATCAAATAGCTGATTATTTGTACCAAAAACTATCTGGACGTCTTCTGATTGTGCACCAGAACCATTCATAACACTGTCAGTCTTGAACCTACAAAGTTGAGAACCAAACATGCCAGAATACCAAGACATTTTAGCATCTTTTTCGATGAAAGCTTTTCTGTTTGATATACATATAGTATCCAAGTTCATCGCTTGGAGTGTAATAAATTCCAACTCGGAAGACGGTTTAAGATTACATTCAAGAAACTCAAAATAGCATTCCTGTTGCTTTTTAGCTTCGGCGATAATAGATTTTTTGTTATTGTCACTAATAGGATTATTCCCATCTGAAGTAGAAATCAGAGATGATGAGGAGTATAGTTCCTGCACAATTGTTGCTTTGGATCCTTCCTCAGAAATAACAATATTTCTACATATAGAGGAAGTGCCATCATCTTTAAGAGAATACACGATTCTAATAGGATCTTCAATCATTATATTTCTTGGAATATAAATGAAAAATCCCGATTGGAATGCAGATGATCCTAATACAAGAAATCGATCTTCCTCGTAATTGATTGAGTTATCACTGAAATATTTTTTTACTAATTCAGGATAATTATTCACAGCGTCCTGAATAGTAGATATAATTAAACCTTTTTTGGATAACGCTGGTGGAACAAATATGTGCACAACCGTTGAACCTATTAATAGTACACTTGGAGAGGACTTTATTTCTTCCAATCGAATTTTTAAGTCTTCAGAAACTGAAATATTTTCCTCATCAGAGAAATAAACGTTTTCGGGCTTTAACATAGTTAATCCAGTATATTTGGAATATAGTGGAGAAACTTCAGATGGTAGACTCGAGAATTTAGATAAGATTTCCTTTCTAGTAGACGATACCCATACAGGTTCGACATTTTTTTTAGGGAGTATTTTTTGTATATTATTTCCCGAGAGTGAAGAAAGTGTTATCATCTGCATCATTATTTACGGAAAAGTAAGACAAAAATAGAAATGAACATTAACCTACTGATCCTTCCATTTCCATTTTTACTAATCTGTTAAGTTCAACTGCATATTCCATTGGCAGTTCTTTGGTAAAAGGTTCCATGAATCCTCCAATAATCATGCTCAATGCATCAGATTCAGAATATCCTCTACTCATCAGGTAGAATATTTGCTCATCCCCTATCTTTCCTACCGTTGCCTCATGAGTGATTGTCGCATCATCTTCATTAACCTCAACATACGGATAAGTATCTGTCCTAGAAAACTCGTCTAGTAATAATGCATCACACCTAACGTTAGATTTTACACCATAGGCCCCTTTGGCTACATGCAGTAAACCTCTATAGGTCGTTCTGCCAGAATCCTTGCTAACAGACTTGCTTGTTATCCTTGAGGTAGTGTTAGGAGCAAGATGAACTACTTTGGCACCTGCATCTTGATGTTGAGATTTACCGGCGAAAGCAACAGATACAATTTCTGCATGCGCATTTTTACCAAGCATGTAAACGCCTGGATATTTCATAGTCAGTTTGCTTCCCAAGTTACCATCGATCCATTCAACTGATGCGTTTTCATAAGCATAGGCTCTTTTTGTAACCAAATTGTAGACATCTTTACTCCAATTTTGAATTGTTGTATATCTTATTTTAGCTCCTCTTTTAGCAATTAACTCAACAACGGCAGAATGTAGAGACTCTGTTGAGTAAACTGGTGCAGTGCAACCCTCTATGTAATGGACGTCTGCGCCTTCATCAGCAATGATCAGTGTTCTTTCAAATTGCCCTATGTTTTCTGCATTTATCCTGAAATATGCTTGTAGTGGCAAATCTACCTTTACATTTGGTGGAATATATATGAAAGAACCCCCTGACCAAACGGCGCTATTAAGGGCGGCAAATTTGTTATCCTCTGGAGGGATAACCTTTCCAAAATATTTTTTAACCAAATCTGGAAACTTTTTAATAGCTGTATCAGTATCTAAAAATATAACTCCCTGTTGCTCCAAATCTTCTCTCAAATTATGATAAACCACTTCTGATTCATATTGTGCACCCACACCTGCCAAGAACTTTCTCTCTGCTTCTGGAATACCCAATTTTTCAAACGTATTCCTAACTGATTCTGGAACATCCTCCCAGTTTTTACTTTGCTTTTCAGAAGCTCTAGCGTAGTAGTATATATTCTGAAAATCAATATGAGATAAATCACCACCCCAGTTAGGCATAGGTTTACTCATAAAAACGTCATAAGATCTCAATCTAAAATCACGCATCCAATCGGGTTCACCTTTCATTTTGCTGATTTCCTCCACAGTGCCCCTGGAGAGACCCTTTTTACTCAAATAGACATAAATCTCAGTTGAATCCTTAAAGTCATATTTACTATAATCCATATTCAATTCTTTCGCGGTCATACTGTTCATAACGGCGTTATTGATTATAAATATTTTTGTTAAAAATATTAAAAACAATCAAATATATATAAACAATTGTTGAATTGGTCCAAAATGGTTAGTCTAGCCTAACCTTACAGACATAGCTAGATCAACTAAAAGTAATCAATATATTCCTACAAAAAAAAGTCCCTTTATATGCAGATTGAAGGAAATGTAATAGTATGTGATTCTATTGATGAAAAAGGTATAGAAATTCTAAAAAATGCTGGTTTAAATGTGGAATATTACCCAGAAATTTCAAAACAAGAGTTAATCACCAGGGTAAAAGATTATGACGTAATAATTGTACGTAGTAGAACAAAGATCACAAAAGAAGTGATTGATAATGCTGCCCAGGCAAAGATAATTGCTAGAGTAGGGGTAGGATTAGACAATATAGACACCGTAGAAGCGCAAAAGAAGAATATAGAAGTGATAAACGCGGGTGAGGCATCTGTCAATGCAGTTTCAGAATTGGTATTAGGATTTATGTTCTCATTAAGTAGAAATATACCTATAGCAAATAGTGCTACCAAGCAAGGCAAATGGATCAAAAAAGATCTGATAGGAATGGAACTTAAAGGAAAATATTTGGGTATAATTGGATTAGGAAAAATAGGAAGAAATGTAGCAAGATTAGCAAGAGGATTGAGAATGAATTTAATAGGTTATGATGTGATTCCTATAGATAAGAACTTTGTTCAAGAAGTCTCACTTATTACAACGGATTTGAGAACCTTAATAGAGAGCTCAGATTACATAACCTGTCATGTACCGTTTACAGAACAAACACGACATTTGATCAACAAAGAAATGCTGTCAAGAATGAAAAATGGCTCATTTCTGATAAATACATCAAGAGGAGAAGTAATCGATGAACAGGCACTTGTAGATTGTCTAAAACATAAAAGAATAGGTGGTGCTGCTTTAGATGTTTATGAAACAGAACCTCCCACAAACAAAGAGATGTTGGAATTAGATAATTTAATTTGTACTCCACATATTGGTGCTCAAACCAAAGAAGGGCAAGAATTGGCCTCAACTGTGATCGCAGAAAAAATTATTCAAAAATTATTAGAAAAGCAGGCAGACAATCAATCAATATAATATAAATACAAAATACTTCGGTGAAGTATGTATCCTTTTCTTTTGATTTTCAATATCATTTTGATACCAATCAACTAATTATACTCATACCAGAAACAAAATGAACAATTAAAAATTGATCTTCATGTTCTAGGTTTCGCGGTCAATCTACAGTTAATCATCAACATTCAACTTAAGTAATTTCAATAAATTTAGTTTTTAAGACAACCTAATGCTATTTTTACATTCTCTGGTTCCACATTGAAATATTTTGCCACTGCCCCAATTATTATCTTATTGACTCTGCCTTTATTTGGTAACTCATTTATTGAAATGGTGATTATATTACTGCCTTCATCTTCCACAATATGCTCAATCTAACTGTATAGAACCTTAACAAAGAAAAGTCGGGTGATTAAAACGAGATTCCATAAAAAAAGTAAATAGTATAATCAATATAAAAGTAAAAATATAGTTCTTTTGCAAGCACTTTGAACTATACTGCTAAAGAAATTATTCTAACATGGGAAGACATCCTTGCTTTAATAAAAAAAATATTAGATGAAATAAAAGAGGCAAAACTAGCTACTCCGGCTGAAGATTTCGAAATAATTGCCATCGCAAATGGAGGAATTATACCCGCAGCAATAATTTCATACTTTACAGGCATCAAGCCAATCAACATATTTCCAGTGATAAATAAACGAGTTTTTCGATGCAATGTACCAACTTTAAATCCAAAAAAAAAATACTTGTTAATAGACGAAATATATGATACTGGAAAGACGATTTATTTGGTAGAGCGCTATCTAAAAGGTATAGATTATTTACGAATTTTCTTATTAAAAAGATATGATACAGACTCGTTACTAGGGAATCACTTATTCGGTAGAATTCTTAATGATCCGCGTTGGGTAGTTTTTCCTTGGGAAAAGCAAACGGTTTATTAAGATTATTTGAGGGTATCCAACAAGTCTTTTCTTAATGATTGACGAGCATAGTTTAGATATAAGTAAAAAATTGCCATGCCAAAGCTTGATATTCCACCTATCATAAAAACAGGATTTAATGTAACCAATGCAAGGCTCGCAATACTCAAGTTTATAAATATAAAAATCAAGGATATTTTCCTTAATTTGTTCACAGAAATATAATTCACGATACACTCATATAAACCGTTCTTGATAATCCTTTTTTCAATACATAATTACCGTTTATTCCAAAGAGATGTATTAGTCCCATCATAGCAGGGAACAGTA
The DNA here is from genome assembly GCA_031177355.1 of Candidatus Nitrosocosmicus sp. Taxonomy (GTDB): domain Archaea; phylum Thermoproteota; class Nitrososphaeria; order Nitrososphaerales; family Nitrososphaeraceae; genus Nitrosocosmicus. The sequence continues at coordinate 27,716 of JAPSGR010000019.1, forward strand.
TCCGACAAAGACAAAATGAACAACTAAACAATCAGCAAACAAATGTTCATGTTAGAAGTATCATTCAATATCTAAATTTTTAAATAAGACAAACCTATTCTCCATTAAAGTATATGTAACTATTTACTGGTTTAGAAGACACATCTAGTTTCATCTTAATTAGGCTATGAAGAAATGATCTATAGATTCTTGAATGGGTTGTAACAATATTCTTATATAAATACAGGGATCAATTTAGGAGTATTGGATTACATAGATTTGGAAGACTGTCTGTTTTTTCTTCTTTTCAATAGTATCCAGACAATTACAACTCCTGATAGTATAATCGCACTTAGGATTATTGCGTACAAAGTCAGAGAAAAAATTAATCCATAAGTTTCAGATATAGCGATATTAAATACCGCTCTCTCACAATTACAATTTAGATTATCTGTAAGAATAGTCCGTGTTGGAGGCATTGTATCTGATTCAAGAGGTCTGGCAATTCCTTCGTTTAGTATACTTAATACAACTTGATAATTGCCATTCTTCTCAAATGTATAGGGGATCTCAAAATCGCCGATTGCAAGATTAGTCCATGGAAAGACATATATACGCTCTCCTGCTGCGGTATAGATTTCAACCATCACATTAACGTTATGAATGTCGTCACCGTTTTTGTCTTGTATACTAAACATAATATTTGCCAATTCATTAGGTTTGGCATATTCGGGTCTTAATGCCTGATCGATAAAATATTTGTTACCAATACCCATGCTCTCACTATTATAATATGAGAGATGGTTAAGATGACCGTTAACTGGAACAGGCAAGACAAATATTATTGAAGGGGAATATAATAATATAATTATTGCCATTAAAAAATAATTTAAATTTATTTTAATTTCACCATTATAATTATGATATTTTAATTGAGTAGAATGTGATCGTTTCTAAATTTCCTACTTGTTTGAAAAGCTCACCTTAGAGTTATTATCCGGAGAGGATGTGCTTGAGGTTTTTAATGATTTTAGATTGAGATTCGTATAGAATATGTTGACTACTACAAAGATCATGCTGCTAAATAATATCAATCCTAATCCCAAGTGTGCAGTAACCAAATCAGCGTGTAGCTTTTCATTGATAACAATAGCACCCAGAGTTATCTGACCTACAACAGCTGCAGAAGCTACAATTGATGAAACTTTTGTGGATTTGAGAGAATTTCTCCCCTTCAATACAAATGCCATAGTCAAAAATACCAATAGTCCAGTAGTCGCTGCAACTGTTCTATGAATATATTCTATCAAGAACTCATTAGAGGGAACTAGCCCCTGTGGACACAATGGCCATTGAGGACAAGACAGTCCTACACCTGTTGCGCTAACATACCCACCTAGGGTCATCAATCCAAATAGAATACATAGAGTTACTATTGAAAAAGCTTGAAGGAATTTATCATAATTCATTTGTAATATCTACTTATTTTTTGTTTATTGAAAAAATAGGTTACTGAACTGTGATCAAACCTTTCATAAACGGATGCACAGTACAGTAATATTGATACTCTCCTGCTTCTAATGAAGCGGTATCAATCTCTGCTGATTCGCCTGCCATGATAATACTAGTATCAAATAACTGTGCTGAGTTTGGATCCTCCGGTCCAGAACCACTGGTAACAGTATGCGGTTGTGGATCATCGTTTGTTACGGTGATCACATCCCCTTGAGACACTGTAAGTGAGTCTGGGGCATATGCAGGATTACCAGGTGTCGAGGCCCCTACAGGAATCGATATCGCAGTAGAAGACGTTGCAGCAGGGCTTGAAGCTGGAGCTCCTGTCGAGTCTGGCGGGGTGCCTGAAGTCTGCGATGAAGCAGAATCAGGAGTTCCAGGAGTTGGTTGAGCTGGAGGCGGAGCAGACACCGGGGGAGGAATGCTTGCTGTATCATCCCAGTGAACAATTGTAATGTATCCCAGGACTATGAGAGGTACGATAATTATTATCAACCCCTTCATAAACCGGGCTGGCGATGTTCTAGTGATGTGGGTCTCGTCGTGCGTAGTCATAGTAATATTCAACTCCTTTTCCTAATTCGAATGGATCCTTTGGATCTGCAGGTTTACCAAACATTGCGGACTTTATCATATTATATAGGAAGAGTATAAACGACGTTCCAATAGCCCATCCTCCGAAGCTAGCTATCTGGTTCATAATGATCAGCTCAGAAATTGGGAGATAATCTATAACTCTTCTGGGCATACCGTACAAACCCAATATGTGTTGAACCCCAAATATTAGGGCAATACCCACAAAGGTAAGCACAAAGTGGATTTTCGCCAACCGCTGATCATACATGCGCCCTGTAATTAATGGGAATAGATAGTAGATAAACCCAATAAACGCCAGCGTTATAGTTCCCATTATAAACAGGTGCATGTGTCCAACGACCCAATAACTATCGTGCGTTAAAAAGTCTAATGGCATTGCAGTATTTACTACACCACCTGCTCCTGCAGAGAAGAAGAGCAAGATACCCCCTACACTAAACAACATGGGTGCAGCGAACTTTATTCTTCCACCCCACATAGTTGCCAAAAAGTTAAACACATGCATGGCCGATGATGGTACAGCAGCTAAGGTTCCCACCATGAATACAGTCTTTTCAGTAAAACTCATTCCAACTGCGAACATATGGTGAGCCCATGAGCCAAATCCGATCACCGCTATCACTATCAGGGCTATAACTCCAGAGTAATAGCTAAATAGAGGTTTCCTTGAGAATGTGGGAATCATCTCATACATCATACCTATGGCTGGAAGGACGAAGATATAGACCTCCGGATGGAATGTAAACCAGAACAAGTGCTGATATGCAATAGGATCACCACCCATTTCTGGATTAAAGAAGCCACTGACTCCCAATCTGTCGGTATAAAGCATAACCAAAGACGCAGCAAATGTAGGAATTGCTACAATTATCATTAGAGATGTCACTAGGGTTGCCCAACTAAACAAAGACATTTTCATTAATGGTAGGTCGGGATGTTTCATTTTTAATATGGTAACGGTGAAATTTATGGCTCCAAGTACAGACGATAAGCCCAATAACTTTAATGCAACAATCCACATATCAGCCGCTGGACCAGGTGCCTTTAATGTGGAATATGGCGGATAAGCATTCCAAGTAGTATCAGCAAATCCTCCCCAAAGTAAGAACATGCATGGCGGAATCATCCAGAAAGCGACTGCGTTGAGCTTTGGCCAGGCCATATCCTTGTATCTGACCATAATTGGAATAAGGTAATTACCAGCACCTGCTCCAAATGGAATAAGCCACAAAAACAATAATGTTGTTCCATGGACTGTGAAAAAACGTGCAAAATCTGCTTGGCCCTCAAAGATCTGTACACCTGGGATAAATAATTCAGCTCTGATAGCCATAGCTAAACCACCTCCAGCAAACAGCGCCACCATTGAAGCTATGATATATAGTAAACCAATATCAGTATGGTGAGTTGAAAATATAATCTCCCACATGGGACGAGGTTTTTTTAATTCTAAAACCATTTTGTTACGATTAACACCCCTATGATCATAAAATTGAAATAAGTCTATAAAAGTATTTGGATTAGACCTTTGAGTAAAAGATGCGAAATTATAAAAAAAGGTATTAATGTGAGAAATATTTTAAAATAAAGCCCATTTTTATTATAAGACTTGTACTATAGTTATATAAAAAAAGTGAATTTATTGTACTGTAAGAGTGCCCGTCATAAATGGATGAACAGTACAATGATAGGTGTATTCTCCCGGGTCTATTGTCGAAGTATCAATGTCAGCAGTTCCTGCAGGCATCATTATACTGGTATCAAATAGCTGACCTGCATCAGCATCACCTGGAGAGGCCCCACTAGTGACAGTATGGGGAGCGGTATCATCATTTGAAACAGTAATTACTTCACCCTTTGATACAGTTAATGGATCGGGAGAATAGGCAGGGTTTCCTGGAGTTGCAGCACCTACAGGTATAGACAGAGTGACAGAGGATCCAGCTGCAGAAGTTCCATTGGCTGAGCCTGCACCTGTTCCAGGAGTGGTGGCGTTAGATGTATTGCCAGTGCGAACATTACTACTGCTTTCTGATTGTGTTAGGTTGCCAGGTTCTACAACTCTCATAGTTCCTGTTCCTGAAGATCCTACTTGACTACCACCCGGTGCTATAACAGTAGCAGTTCCAGTGCCTTGAGAAATAGTTGGTTCTGACTCGGATTGAGAGGTAGCTGTAGTGTTTCCAGTATTTGGCTCAACAAACAATCGTGCTCTCATATCTTGGTGAAGCAAGCCACAGTACTCTCGACATTCAATTAAATATTCACCAGGCTCATCAAAGATATTCCACATTGTATTAACTCGGCCTGGTACCGCATCCATTAGCATTGCAAAATCAGGGATATTAAAACTGTGAATAACATCAGTTGAAACTATTTCAAATCTATAAGGTACACCCTCTTTGACATGAAGTTCATTAATTTCTTGAGTACCATCCGCATGTTGAAATGACCAAAACCATTGCTGGCCTACTACTCTTATAGTCTCTGAATTAGGGGGAGCATATTCCAGTGCATGTTCAACATTCCATGCTTCTGCACCTACCCAAATTAAAATAGCAACTACTACACCAATAAATATCCATTCTGGAGTCCCGTGTCCCACTAAACCTGACCTCCAGGATTATTATTTATATTCTTAAATCTTGGATGAGATTCCCTAAATCGCCATGAAATATACACATTCAAACCCTGTACCACGGCTCCTACAATAAATGCTGCAACCATCATCCTGTAAAACAGACCCCAAATCTCTACTCTTCGTATGACAGCTTCACCCCCTTCCGCAGCAAAAGCTATTTCAACTATACTTTGGACACCTATGACTGCCATAGAACTAAACATGAAAATCAACAACAGTTTGTTAATAGAGGAAAAAGCCATAATCCTTAATCTCCACTCTCTTGGAATTTGTGAATCTTTCTGTCATTTAAGGTTTTTGTCGTCTCCTGTTTGAGAATTTCCATCATATATTTTTTACAAGTTAAACAAATAATAACCTATCAAAAATTAAAAATTAGAATTCAGTTAGAAATCGTTTCATATTTAGGATATTCATTCCACATAGAGTAAGACTATTTTCATGGCTTTTTAATACATTAATGGATGCATTAGGAACTTGAACATTATATACCGAAGAGGGTTTGATGTTCATAGCAAGAGAAATGGCTGCCTTTATTGGATCCAAATGAGAAATAAAAAGAATATTTTCATTTTTATGTTTCTTAACCATTTCTTGCATTAAATGTCGGATTCTTTCCCTAACAGAGCCAAAAGATTCCACCTCAAATTCGAGTAGGGAGTTTTCGTTATCATTATCAGAATAGAATTTTGCAAATAGATCACCATGAGTGGAAATTACATCGTCATAGTATAATCCTACAAGTTTTCCTAATTCTATCTCAAATAATCTTTCGTCTAATTCGAATGTCAATCCCAAAGTCTTTGAAGCAATCTCTGCCGTTTCTACTGTCCTAATTACAGGACTAGAATATATCTTGTGGATAGGGATAGATTTTAATAATTCACTGCTTTGACGCACTTGCTCTCTTCCGATATCTGTTAAGTGAGATTCAAGATTCCTTCCAACAAGCAATCTTTTTACATTATTGTACGCCTGACCGTGTCTCATAAATATAAGAAGCGACATGATATAATAGGAATATATTAAAAATTATTTCAATATTAAACTATTCATGCACACTTATTATTATTATTATTAATCTTCATAAACCTAATCCTTTTATCAGCCAACGGACTCTAACTTTATAGAGCATTGGCGCTGATCAAAAGTTAATCAAACTATTATTACATAGAATGAACATGACCGTTATAAGAAAAAAATTCACCTTTATAAATATAATTGTCCTACAATAATACATCAGTATAATTACGCCAAAATTAATTTTAGATAATTATAGTTACAGAGATAAAATTTCCACTATTTGTAGACAATGTTTCATATAGTTATATCTCTATGTTATCACTTGAGATTAGGTAGAAGAAACTCAATTTAAGAAAATAAACAGAAGGGTTTCAAACAGATATTGTAATCTCAATAGTCGACTGGAAGGAATATTCTCTAAAATAGAATTAAAAATCACAAATTTTATTTGATATGGAATTTGTTACCATTCCACATCTTTGGATATTAACTCATGTAAGATTTAAGAACATTCTAAATATACCAGGGAATTGTTTCGATTTTTTTTTAAAATGTCAATGTAGATATAAGGTATGATAAGAAATTGATCCTTCGTCAAGATCAATATTTACCATTTTAGATTAAACGTGCTTTAATATATCAGGATACAATATTAAACAAGTTAATATGAAAATTGGAATTATTGGTGGAACAGGCGGAATGGGCGAAGGTTTTGCCCTACGATGGTGTATTAATCACGACGTTATATTGGGTTCAAGAGATAAACAAAGGGCTCAAAGTGTAGCTGAAAATCACATGCAAACGATAAAGAATACAAGTTTTTCAGAAAAATTGAATGGGAGTATCAGAGGTGACGATAATTTATCAGTAGCTAAAGATAGTGAAATATTGATTCTTTCAATCCCTTATGAGAATATTCAAAGTACTTGCAAGGATATTGAGAACATCATAAGTGACGATTGCATAGTAGTTTCTCCCATTGTGCCTATGAGCAGAAATGAAGATGGTTTTTATTACATTCCATTCGTCGATGGAAAAAAATCAGCTGGGACGCTGGTAGCTGAAAATCTTCCGCACTGTAATAAGATTATTTCTGCATTCCATACAATTTCAGAAGTAAAGCTCAAAAATATAGAATCATCATTGAATGCTGATACGTTTATTTGTACAAACAATAAAGATTCATTACATATTCTTAATAGTTTGATATCAGAAATAGAAGGTCTAAGATCGATATACCTAGGACCGTTATCACTATCCTATCAAGCAGAAGTATTGACTCCTATGATCTTAAATTCATCTAAACAAAACAAATTAAAACATCCTGGTATCAAGCTAGTGTAAGAAAATTTTAAAAATGGATTTTGATAAAATAGACAAAAGGATAAGAGACAGGGATAGACGTAAGGAATGGATGTTCCCACTGGGAATATTATTCATTGTTATGGCATCCATAATTTTGATTAGAAACCTCATTTTAATTTCTACCGAATTCGGAGCAGAATTTTTTGTAGATAATTTTTTTAATTCAGAGATAACAAACGAAAAATTTGCAATAGTCATGTATGGAATTGGCTTGACACTTGTTTATTTTGGAAAAAGAAAAAGGCAAGACAGTTATCGACCTAGAACATAAAGAAGAAAATCAACTTTTATCTTTGACAAATCTTTCGATCTTATCCATTGACTTATTCAAGATTTCTTCTCTTGGAAGATAAACAATCCTGAAATGGCCTGTTCCCATTTTACCAAATCCTGATCCATGTACTGTTAAAACACCTGTAGAATTCAATAACTCAATTACAAATTCTAAATCATTCTTCCATTTATTTTTAAGATCTATCCATGGGAACATATAAAATGCACCCTTTGGTTTGGTACACTCCAAGCCTTCAATTTCATTTAATCTCTTATAGACTAGGTCCCTTCTACTCTTTAATTTTTGTACCATGATTGGTAAATGATCCTGTGGACCATTTAACGCAGCGTTTGCAGCTATTTGAACTGGAAAGTTGGACGCGATTCTAACCCGAGCGAGTTTGAAAATATTCTGTCTCAAAGGATCGAGTTGCCTTGAATTGTTATTCATGCATACGTATCCACACCTTAATCCTGTCATTAGATACGTCTTTGAAAAGCCGTTTAATAGAATAACTGGGGCATCCTTTGCCATATTACCTATCCCATTAAAATTCTCGTCAAATACTATTTCATCGTAAATTTCATCACAAATAACATAGAGATTATTTTCTGCAGCTATATCGACTATTGATTTTAAACTTTTATAGCTAAAAACTTCGCCCGTTGGATTATTAGGGTTAATAATGCAAATGGCTTTTGAGTTTGACGAAATTTTTTTTCGTATATCATCTAAATTTGGAGTACCATCATCATAGATAGCGAATTCAGATATACTGCCTCCATAAAATTTTGCATATGAAGAATAGGGAGGATAATAGGGCCCAGGCAAAAGTACTTGGTCACCATCCTCAACGATCGAACCCATAACCATGTCTAATCCTTCAGATACTCCATTCGTAACCAAAACATCCTCTGGGGCCAAATCAAGTCCCTTCCGCTCCTTTTCTTTTCTCACTATAGACTTTCTAAGTTCAGTCCAACCTTCAGAATCAGTATAATAATCATTATCCTTTGCTAGTGCGTCAGCCAGAGCTCCTTTAATGTGTTCAGGAGTTTTAAAATCAAAAGCTACAGGATCGCCTATGTTTAGATACATTATTTCTTTGCCTGTTTTTTCATATTCTCTCGCATGAAGCATCACGTCTCGAATTGCATATTCGACGCGACTAATCCTATCGGATACTCTCATTGACCATCTAGTTCCAATAATAACTTAAAGTGATTTGATATTTGTATTTTATTAATACTAGAAAAATATCTGATGATATGATATGAAAGTTTTTTATCAG
>JAPSGR010000107.1 GCA_031177355.1 Candidatus Nitrosocosmicus sp.
ACAGATTCAAGAAACAGATAACTCAGAAACAGAAGAATCTTTTTTCTTCATTTAATTTTTCTTTGCATCACATAGTAGCCACTGTCAAGGCAAAATTAGTTCCATGTATTAAAGATGGCAAATGCCAGCCAAGAGTATGAATGATTGCCATTAATAATTGCCGAAGCGCTTTTGCAGGTAAAGTATTTAATATAATAGAAAAGGCAGCTTAGAACAAAATTCCTCTATCAGTTTGTTAATCCTTTATTCAGATGTATTATATGTAGGGAATAATATCATACTTAAATTTGAAATGATTTAGTAAACAATAGCTACGAAAGCGATGGGTTAATCATTATATCTGATAACCTAAAATGCATGTATACTCCCTATGCACCCAGATGATCTAAAAGCAATATGGATTTGTCACGAATGCAAAATGAAATTTGTTTTCCACAGTGATATTGAAGACCATAATGATTCAACAGGACACAAGGTAACTGAAAAGAAGATGCTAATAACGATGATTCCATCAGCTGAGACATTGACATAGTAACAGATCTACGTGTATCCTATTCACTAGGCTAGGCTCACAATGACTTTAGTAGATTTCAACCGTTATCGAACCTTCCAATAATTTTAGAGAATTTGATTTGCATTCATTATATCCTAGTTCCACAAGGGGCTTATGAAATACGGCCCCCCGTAGCAACTATTAATTAATAGTACCATATGGCTTAAGAATTGTCAAAATCTTATTGCGGATTATCGATTCTACGTCGCATTCCCTATCGAATGAGATGATCAATATAGAATTGCCCTCTTGTCCCACAGGGATCGATGCTCGCTTTAATTTTTCATAGGTTGCAATTACATATAGAGTCTTGCCTAGTTTTTCTTCGAGGCCTCGCCTACTATCCATTCTCCATATAGAATCTTTTATAGACGATGCTGATTCCTCCTGAGTCAATAAGGGTTCTAAATTCGCCCGATACTTCATCGCCAGTATTGCCCCAGTCAGCGTTGCAATGCCTACAAATCTAATAGATTCATCCACGCCCAATATTAGCTGACAAAAATCTTCAAAGATTGTAGGCGGAGAGTCCGATGAAGAGGGCATTAGGATATAAAGCCTATATTATATAGATGTGCCAACTATTTTTCTTTTACGATTGTAAGTCGTAACAAAATATAAAAAAATTTGCAAAGGAAAAAATTACTTCCTTAACGGAGCATGAAAGCACAAAAAATTGCAATTCAGCAAAATACGGTATAGAACTGGCACCCAATAGTGCCAATACTTTATCACCAGGATAATTTTGTCCTATAATTTAGAGTTAGAACAACCCAACTAGGCAACCTGCATCAATTTAGCATTCTTATTTCAACTTCTTTGCCTAAGCCTTCGTTTCCAATTACCTTATACAGATTATCTGCAAGTTCTGGAGCTGTTCTAACAACAACAAAACCCAAATTTAGGTTTGTATCGACTGTTTGGAACCAATTTGGACGGTATTCCTCTGCCTGGTGACAGAAATGAGTTAAGTTGCTCATGTTTCCAACCCCTTTCTTTATCAATATCTTTACAAGTGCAGTCATCCTTTCATGATTTGCTACTGCATATCCGTCAGCAGCTACGGTTATTGCGGTTTGCTTTAACATAATTTTCCTGTTTATTCTCTCACTACTTAGTAGGCGCTCAGACATGTTAAATGTATCTAAAATAGAAATATCCTTTTCTCCACATCGCAGGCGTATCTAATTTTATTTATGAATAGTCATATTGTGTATAATTCATACAAAGTAGTGTTAGAAGAATCATAATATTGGATGTATAAGTTAATTTTACATATTAGTGGCTTTATATATATGATATCTGTTATCTGCATTTTAAAGGTAATGTATGCTCGGTAATTCTTATCAGCCCCTTTGTGAGATATTTAACGAGACATCATACAGGATATACCTCTTTCATACCTCGTAGAAGTATTTCATCTATATTTATGGTCTACAAGAAGTGCTGACCTCAATTGCTGTTGTTTCTGCAATATTTGCGACAAGAGGAAAAAAATTCTTCTTATTTGTAGTGCTTTACAATAACCCCGATTTAATAGATAGGCCTTCACATGATCTCTAAAGTGCGCGATTGTGCAATAAAATTTTCAAAGGACTACACCTGATCCTAGGTCAGTGATCGTAGTTGCCATGATGATTGTCTTTCTTATGGCATCTATTTCAGCAGCATCACCTTCTCTCACTATAACAATTTACCGTAGGCGTTTGATAAGAAGAATTTGAAAGACAGTAAGTAATAATAATAATACTCTGTAAAGTTTGATTATTAGAGATTAGAATATTCCAGATTGGTGGGCATTTGATGTGTGCTTTAGATTATAGAATGGATCAAGGCGGTCGAGATATTTTGTTACAGAATTAACAATGCATAACCCTTATCTTACCGAGAGAGAGTATCTCTTCTGGACATCATGAGAGTGTCCTCTAGATTATTTCTTTTGCATAGTATGGCTACAGCCTTTACCGCAGTGACAATCGCTATTATGCTTTTGTCCACAAATATTTTCATCGCTAATGCGCAGCAGCAATTTCCACAACAGCAGGCACGATTACAAGTCAGTAGCGATAGTGGAGGATTAACCGCTACCATAAACTCAGGTAGCTTTACGACTGGTGAAACTATTACAATTAGTGGTTCTGTTGCTCAAAGAGGATCTAGCTC
>JAPSGR010000080.1 GCA_031177355.1 Candidatus Nitrosocosmicus sp.
CAGCAAATCTAATCTACTATCCAAAACAGATCTAGAAAATTTTCAAGGATTTATAACGGTTTGTAAATTTCTCTCCTTCGATAATTTTACAGTATTCATAGGTGATAATATTATGCGAAAGAGGAGAGGAGGAGGACAGTGAAGAGGAGGAGGAGGACAGTGAAGATGATAAAGAACAATAGTTTCACCTTTTTTCCAATCAATAGCTTTATTTCATCATAAAAAAGCAAGGAAAACGATTAAAGAAAATAAATGAATGAATCTACAAATATAAAATACATGGATTTATCCATAGTTATAACATGCGTGTAAGATATTGGAGACTTAACCTAGACGAATTAAGAAATGGAACATACCCTATTGATAACGCAAACCATTGGGAGATCAAATGTTTACAGGGCGAACACGAGCATTTTGGAGTATATTGGTATAGGTATGGCACCCCTTTTGATAAAGAACCAGTAAATGGCATTTGTTTTTATTATAATGAGATACCTTATGATAAAGTACAGGATATTGCTAACTTTCTTCATTCCAAGTATGGCGGAAAAATACTCTTTAGACAGACAAGAGGATTTTTACAAGGTTCAAAAGAATTTGTAGATAAAGAATCCATAGCACAGCTTGCAGAGGAGTTGAGTTCAAGATACAATGCGCCAATTGAAATGACAATTGAATTTGAAAGGATAGATAAAGAAAAACAAGACCAGCTCATAACTTTACCATCAGGTAAAGCACTGCCTATAGTAGGGCCTGATTAAATACAATCCAATCAATCAATCCTCTATCCTCTCTTTTACTCTTTCTTATAAAAAAAACAACAATCAAGATACCTATATATTATTTAAATTTCACCGTTTAATTTGGCCTTGCAATCATGAGTAAAGATAAATCACTTGTAGAAAAAAAATTAAGAGGTTCTGGAGGATACGCAATAGCTAAGGTAAGTGATGATGAACAAAAGAAAGCAAATTTGGGCGGTCCTGAGCTGTTTTTAGCAGGTATTGGCAGGTTAGATAACAACAGATTCAAGAAATATTACTGTAATAAATGTGAAAAAGAGTATGAGGGAGGACCTAATATTGAATTTGAAAATCCAAATGAAGACTTGGGTGAAAATATAATATTAATTGAAAAAGGAGAATACAAATGCAAAACATGTAATTATGTAATAGCACAGTATAGAAAGTTTAATGAGTCTAAAAATGAAAAAGAAGAAGAAGTCGATGGGAAATCCCAATTAATTAGCAATACAAGTACAGATCAACAACAACAACAAGTAAAAGATACCTCAGAAACAGAAAATGAAAAAGAAGAAAAAGAAAGTAATATCAACAAGTCAGAAAATATAATCAGAGAAAAGGTCACTGATGATTCAGATAGCAGCAATAGCAATAACAAAGACACAGATTCAAAATCCAACTATGTGCAAATTGAAAAAATAATAGGGATGTTGACATATGACCATAATGCCCGATTAATTGGTAGAGTGGAAGAGATAGGTTTAAGAAAAATATCAGATGGAAGAGTCGAATTTAGTTTCAAAGTAAAAGATTCAGGTAATTCTCTTAGTGAGATTTCATGGAATAGGATCTCAAAAATAGGAGACATAATTATTTTATCATCCTCGTCCTCAGCAGATAGTATTAGTAGGAGTGGTGGTAGTGGTGATGGTAACGATGAAACTAATAGTAGTGGAAAAAATCTTACAAATTTTAATACATCAGCTTCGAAACTGGATGTTAAAATTTGCAGAAATTGTAATCATAGCAATGAAGCAGAATCAGTATTCTGCGAAGAGTGCGGTAAAAAATTGGAATAAATAATTATTTATTTTTTAATCCAATTCTTACATCTACCACTCTTGAACCACGTCCTTCTTCTAATACCAGCAGTGGATTTATATCAAATTCTTCAATTTCTGGAAAATCAATGATCAATTGAGATAGTCTAAGCAAGCAGTCAACCACAGAGGCTATATCGGATGATTTTTCACCTCTGACTCCTTTTAGTAACGAGACTGTTTTAATCGATTCAATCATCTCTCTTGCTTCTAATTTAGAAATAGGAGCAAGTCGGAAACTTACATCCTTTAAAATCTCTACATAGATGCCTCCCAGTCCAAACATCAATAACGGTCCAAATAATTTATCTTGTTTTGCACCAAGGATTAATTCTTTGGAATTTGTTACCATCTCCTGAACCAATACACCTTCAATCTTTGCATTTGGATTGTAATTCTTTACATTGGACAAAATAACATTATATGCATTTTTCACTTCTTCGGGATTCTTTAAACCGACTTTTACACCACCTGACTCTGATTTATGGATGATGTCTTTAGACGTTATCTTCATAACTACAGGAAAGCCAATCTCGGTTGCAGCCTTAACAGCATCATCTTCGTTATTTACCAATGTACTTTTAGGAACAGGAAACCCATATGCTTGGAGTACTGCATATCCTTCATCTTCCAAGAGATTTGTCCTCCCCTGATTGTAAACATTTGACAAAACATTTTTGACCTTTTCTTTATCAATAGAAAAGGAAGGTAAGGATTCCTTTTTGCTGTTTAGCCATTTACCAAATTTGTACATTGAATCAAGCGTTCGAATTGCAGGTTCAGCATACATAAAGTGAGGTACACCTCCTTCAGACAGTATACTTTTATTTTCCACTCCTTCTGCTAATCCCATCAGTGCCGCTAGCATTGTTTTTCCACTGTCCTTTGATGTGCGGATTATTGTTCTTGCCAATTCATCGTAATCTAAAGTTGCAGAAGGAGTACACATTGTCACTACAGAGCCAACATTAGGGTTAGATAAGACTTCAATGAGTACTTTTTCAAATCTATTAAAGTCTGCATCCCCAACTATATCAACTGGATTTCGAGATGACCCATGTGGTGGAATAACTTTTGATATATTTTCTCTGGAACTAGAAATATCGGCCATTTGTATGTTATATTTAGAACAAGAATCAGTAGAAATAATTGCAGGTCCACCAGCATTAGAAACAATTACAACTCCTTTATTATCCATTGGTAATGGTTGCTTTGAAAAGGCTGTTGCTAGTTCAAATAATTCCTGCATAGTGTCAACTCGAATCACTCCGGCCTGCTTAAATACAGCGTCATAAACTTCATCTGCGCCCATTAATGCGCCAGTGTGCGACATGGCGGCTTTGGCTCCTTCAGGAGTTCTTCCAGATTTTAGAACAATTATAGGTTTTTTCTTTTCTAGAGTAATTCTTTTTGAAGTAACCATAAATTTACGCCCATCATGAATGTCCTCCAAATACATCACAATTACCTTGGTATACGGATCATCTTCTAATAACTCAAGGATATCAGTCTCATCCATATCCACCTTGTTTCCCATACTGATTACTTTGGAAAAACCTATTCCTTGTGCTATTGCATCCTCTACTGTAGCTGCACAAATAGCTCCACTCTGTGAAACAAGGGCGATTTCTCCATGTTTAGGTGTAATTTTCAGAAATGTTAGATTCATCAAATTCTGATCAGTTAAACTCATGATTCCAAGACAATTTGGTCCTATTATCCTGATTCCATATTTTTTACCAATGTCCTGAACTTGATGTTCCAGTTGGGCTCCAGTTTCATCAACCTCTTTAAAACCTGCAGAAACAATAATACAGGATTTAATGTTCTTTTTTCCAATTTCCTCCATAACTGCAGGAACGGTTCGGTTAGGGGTGGCTACTACTGCAAGATCAATATTGTCGTCAACATCCAGTACGCTTTTGTAGGCTTTAATGTCAAAAACAGAAGAACTTGAGGGAGTAATTGGATATATCTTTCCTTTGTAGCCGTTCAAAATATTAGAAAAAATGGCTTTGCCGACTCCAGGCTTTTCTGAAGCACCTATGACAGCGATAGAAGACGGTGAAAGAAAAATATTTTTTAAACTTTCATTTTCATTGCTCAATAAAAAATTTAATAGTGCATGGATATAAATATATTAAAAAATTTAGTTTTTATATTAAAGAAATATTTATCATCAGCATACCTAAATGTCTTCAAATAATTCGACCATAGATATTGATACCCATGGGCTAATAACAGATCTCCAAAAGTTAATAAGAATACCAAGTGTTTCTGCAAGAAAGCAAAATTTGGAAGAATGTGCTAAAGAAATTGTCGAAATGATGAGTAGAATAGGAATAAAGTCAGAGTTGATATATCTCGATAATGATCAGAAAAATTCAATTCCTCCAATAGTATATGGCGAGGTCAAATCAAAATCAAATCCCAATGGTAAAACTCTATTATTTTATAACCACTATGACGTTCAACCAGAAGAGCCCATTGATCTATGGGATTACGAACCGTTTGAAGGCAAGGTTGAGGGCAATTTAATCTATGGACGAGGCGCTTCAGATGATAAGGGCGAACTAATTACTAGATTAAAGGCATTGGAATTTTTCCTAAAGCATCATGGCGATGTACCAATAAATATAAAGTTTATAGTAGAAGGAGAAGAAGAGATTGGAAGTAATAACATATCAACGTACCTCAAAAAGTACAATGAAAAATTCAAAGCCGATATCGTTATTTGGGAATTTGGCTATATTGACCAAGAACAAAAGCCCATTATTAGTCTAGGGATGAAGGGTCTATTATATGTGGAATTAACCGCCCAAGGAGCATCTAGGGATGTTCATTCAAGTTTAGCAGTTTTGATAGAAAATCCAGCTTGGAGAATTGTAAAAGCATTATCAACAATGGTTGATGAAAAGGGAAAAATACTGATAAAGGATTGGTACAAAGAAGTCAAAGAGCTATCCAAAGAAGAAAACTCGGTTGTAAATAATGAACCCTTTGATGAAGACAGTTTTAAAAAAGAATATGGTATTAGTAAATTCATCAATAACCTAAAGGGAAAAGGAGTTAAGAAAGCTTTAATTTGTGAACCAACGTGCAACATTTCTGGTTTATACTCTGGCTACTCAGGACCAGGTGCAAAAACAATAACGCCTTCAAAAGCAATTGTAAAAATTGACTTTAGATTAGTTCCAAATATGGACCCGCTTGTTCAGTTTAAAAGACTAGAGAATCACCTCAAGGAACAAGGTTTTGATGACATCAAAGTTACAAAGATTCACGGAGAAGCGGCCGGTCGAACAGAATTAAACAATCAATATGTAAGAGTTATTCAAAACTCTGCGAATGAAATCTTTGGGGATTCAATAATATCTATATCATCTGCAGGAACCGGACCCATGTACGACTTTATAGATTTGCTAAAGGCACCTTGTATTTCAATTGGGGGGACGTACATTTTCTCAAGAATACATTCTCCCAACGAATATGCTAGAATTGACCTTCTTGAAAAAACAACTAAATGCATGATAAGAATTATTGACAACATATCAACAACACCTTCTCCCCCAGCACCATAATTCATTTATTGATTTTACTTATATGTATGGAAAGAGTTTTTACTATTATTGGGTTTTGAGGAAGAAGAGAAGAAAGATGACCGGAGGGGCAAGTACAACAGCAACAGCGATAGTGATAATGAATACTTGCAAGACTGGAATGAGACTATAGTAAAGAAAATAGATGACAAGAATGATGATATAAAAAAGATAAACGAGTACTTGCTTCACATTGCAAGGATTATCGATTACCCTAGCCTAAATATTGCACAGTATTTGGGCCAGATAGATGAAATGGGAAAGGAGCTAAGTTCAAAAATAAAGTATTCTAAAAGTATGAGACCGACTCAGATTATTGAAAAATATAATGACTTTTTCTTTGAGGAGCAAGGATTTAAACCAAATATAAGTGATTATTATAATCCCGTTAACAATTATCTTAATATAGTATTAGAAAAAAGAACTGGAATTCCGATAACACTATCATTATTGTATATTCATATTGCAAGTTACTTGAATTTTGAGCTATACCCTGTTAATTTTCCATCTCATTTTTTGATCAAATACGTACTGGATGATAATACAAATGACCTTATAGTAATTGATCCGTTCAACAACGGTAGAATAGTAGACGATTACGCATTACAAGACCTTTTGAAAAAGGCATATCCTGGAATAGGTATATCCGTATCTAAAGAATTGCTCAAGGAAGCAAATCCTACACAAATACTAATCCGAATTCTAAACAATCTGAAAAATGGATATTCTGAAGTGGACGATTTAAACAAGTTAATGAAAATAAATGAA
>JAPSGR010000020.1 GCA_031177355.1 Candidatus Nitrosocosmicus sp.
TGGATCTACCCTTAATTAGGCCTTTTTCTAGAGCTTTCTTATAGTGCAAAAGTGCTTCTTCGATACAAAAAGATGTCAATGATAACTTGTCTTTGATTCTATTTAGCAAATCTATAACTATTTTTAGGTTCCTATTTCTGTTTGAGCAGCTAATAACTTTAGTCAGGAATTCAATTTTGTTGTGTTCCTTTCTGCTAGAAAATCTCTTCGAGCTTGTACCATAATATTCTCCTATGGAGGTTGACATTCCCCTATCATTTAAAATTAATGAATGAGGCATTACCGTGTTCATACCACTTGTATGTTTATAAAAATTAGTATCTAGTTCAGTATCATATAGTTTGTCCTGAACGACCGTACCACATGTTTTGCAAAGCTTTTCACCCATCGTAAAGTCATAAATCACTGAATGTTGATGTGGTAAACCACGACACTGGATATTACTTAAATTATTAACAACTAAAATATTAGACATCATTAGTATCAGTTAGTATGATATAATAAGTGGGTGTTTACATAAGGTTACAAATAACTACATTTATAATTATTCCTTTTTCAAATTATAATATGAATAACAGCATAATTACAATCGAAAAATTAAGAGGATGGAGTGGATGGAGTATTGGTCTATAATGGCTATTTGTATTATATCCGCGTAAAGTTACACCAAACTTCTTCTCAATGGTAATTTTATAGCATAAATCATTATCTCATTTGAATTGTAACTTGTTAAGGCAATTGATTCATTAATACATGTTTATAGGCCGGACGTCTTTGTAGATTCTATTAGTCACATACCTTTCCATTATATTTTAAAATCTATAGGAAATTAATTTCCTCTAAATCATGTGAATTATTGGCATTTGCAAACCAAACATCGGTGATCATAAAATTTTGGGCCCATAGGTTCATATCTGTGCTCACTCTTAGCATGAATGCAATTTTTACAAACTAGTAATTCTATACATCTAAAAACTTCATAACTTATAATATCCCTAATGAATTATTAACCATTGCAATAAATCCATTACAATCTTATACTTCTAGAATTCGTTGTGACTATAATATTAATACAGAGAATCATCAGATCCTACGTATACATCGATTCAATATCTACGTTGTAATAAGCCTCCCACGTTGACCAATCCCTATACATTCATCTGGTCGCTTTTTGTTTCTATTTAGTTATTACACTTCCTTGGCGTGTGTTTTAAACTCCACGATAAGTTTTATACTACTAGGTTTTTAATAAGCCATGATGATCAGTTTCACTATATTAGGCGTGTTAACCAACCTCTGCTTGGAATATCAATATTTTACTTGATGTTTATTGCTTTAACACCTTTTCCATCTTCTCCACTGGGTAGTTTGGCAATCGACAACTTTCATTCCTTGCGTATAGAATCAATCTGAATAATGGTTATTTTTAAAATTATTCATATTGATTTTATGAGACTGGAAAATCATATATACTAGTTGATAAAGATCGATCCAACTTTCATAAGGAGAGAATTGAGGCCATACTAGATTAGTACCTTCATGTATATTATTGCAATTCTGGTGGCTTTTGTAAATATTAATTTAGGTACCATGCTATTTGTTACATCCCCTCTATATTATTTATTACACTTTGAAAAAAATAGATATATGGTTTGGAGAAAATAATGGCAGATCATTACTTATTGTCAATTTTTTTTGCTAAAAATTAATAATATTGCTATATCATACTCAGATATTTGAGATTTAGTATTAAAACTAAAAACAAATTTACTAGATGATTGATATGAGAGCTAATACTCTAAAACCTTAATTCGGAAAGATTAAAATTTCAAGTTAAATATACTTTAAGTGTAAATTTCTCTTTATTCTCATCATCATAACATACCTCTTTGAAATTAAATGATTTGTTAAAACATTGGCATGAACAAAGGTAGTAAGATATTCAGTTTGTCTTTACATCAAAACAATCAATGAATGACAATTCATTCTTCTCACATTAATAATAATAACCAAGACACTACCATAACAGGTTTCAAATCAAAAACTGGCTTTTTATTTACTGTTCTCAAAAAATCTTCTGGCAAATTCCTTGGAGATTTCTTCTTCCTTTATAATTTCTCCTCTGCGCCCAGGTGTTCTCATCATTTGCTGTCTTACACTTCTTACCTCATCATCTAATTCTTTAAATCCTCTATCGTTATCATAAATTTGTTGTTTTTTTGACTTTAGCTCACTAGCATAGCTTAAACGAAATGATGCCTCTTTATCCAGTGGCGACTGTTCTGCAGAAAGGTTTACAATGACATTGGATATATCTTGTTTAATAGTATTATCATTATAAGGTGATCCTGAAATCTTGGTGGGAGTTAAACTTTTGGTATATTTTTTTATTATTGACATGCTTATATATACACTTTGTTTCTATTAAGTATATCATAACGAATATCGATTTCAAATGGAATTAACCGCTTTAGAATCCATGATTGCGAATGATTCCTTCTATTGAGTCAATAAAAATTACATCATACTCCACAAACACACCTAATTATTTCTTCAGTTGATTACATTTCTCATTCTATTATCATCGTTATATGTTAGTTACCCTATATAATACCATTGAAATAGCATTCTTATGAGTGTATAAGAAAAATTCCGCCTTTATGGACATTACCATTCAATAGAAACTCTGGGTAAACTGGGATTTACAAATGCGATAGAGAAATACTACAATAAACTCATCGAGAGAAACAAAGATTATTGTGGTTGATCCTAGTTTGTAATTATTAGATAATGTATTTAAAACTCATATTACACCAGGCGATATAATGGGATTAGAATATGACTGTGGTATTAAATATTACATTCTAAAAACAACTGGTATATGGGATAAAAATTCTAAAGCTCACCACACTCCCTGTTGATTTTTCAAGAGAAATTATTTTCTTATAGTTATGATTAATGTTAATTTAGGTTTAATTGACCATAAGAATTATCTTGAAGCAATTCAAAGAAACAAACCATTTTTTTTGAATATTTATATTGTATATAGAATTTATGTTGTATGTTCTACATAAGTGGAAGTGGAGTATTAACAAATATATTATTTTGGCTCAGGCGAAAGGGGTCGGAATATCTTTGGTAAGTTTATTGATACCAATCTTATACCATTTCTCTATTCACTTATAATCATAGTTAGAATATTGTTACGGTAGGTTATTACCATAGAAGGACACGAGTCATGCAAAGTCAGAGAGTGATATGATATTGCGGTAAGCAATGCTACAATCCATAAATCGAACCAAATTCAGATTTCTTGCTCAGATAATTTCATCTCGTTCATAAGATTTACCTATTCCCCTAAATCTACTACAAACTGATTACAAAATGTTGAAATTCTTGATCTCTAATGTTTCAAAATCGGTCCATATATTATATCCTGTGAAGACGAATACCTGAAAGTGTAAATGTGGAGTATAAGTATATCCTGTCATACCAACTTTGGATATAACTTCGCCTGTACGGACTTTTTGATTTAATTTGACAGTTGAGCTTTTATAATCAAGGTGGTCATATCGAGAATACTCTCCATTTGAATGCCTTATTGTAATAAAATTAGTATAAAACCAGTATGATGGATCAGGTCCTCCAACATTCGAATCATCTTTGATATAGGTTATCACGCCTTCTTTTGCAGCGAGAACAGGTGTATTTTTAGGAACAATAAAATCTATCGCGTGACGGAGCTTACCTACATGTGCAGGAGAAGAACGTCTATCAATCCTTTGTAACATTTCTTTAGGTACAGGAATCGTATACGAGTTCTTTGCCTTCATTTTTGGAATATTCAATTTACATTGACTATAATAATAACCTATAATCGCATCATCTTTATCTTTTTAACTTTGGCGGATAAGGGTCATACATTTCATATGGTCTGTCAGCCTTATCCCCGAAAACCTTCGTAAGCTTTACTGAATTAAAAGGATTGATTGCACATTACTATTGTAAATCCTATCTGCTATGTTAATGATGGGGTAGAGTATGTAGTAGCAGTAGTATTCGATCCATTTAGGTTAGAATTGACTGCTGCTGCTGATGCTAAGCCTTTGACTTCTACTGCTAATTGTCTTGAATTTTGTTCAAACACTCTTGCGGTATTTACACCAGTATTGGATATGTGTCTTGAGATATCTTTTGCTTGTTGTAGTGCTGGCTTCCATGCATCAAGGGTTGAGAAAATAACGTTGTTTGAAAGTCTCATAGACGATACGGTGCTGTCTGCAACAGTACTTACAAATGTTGTGTATGCTTTAACTGCTGCATCAGGTGAAAAGAAGTTGTTAACGAATCCGTTAAAGGCATCAGTGTATGGTCTCCATGCGGATTGGAGAGAATTAACAACTTGTTTTTGAGAGTCTATATACTCTTCTGAAATCTCTTTTGCAGTTTGCAGTGATTGCTCTTGATAACTATTTACAATACTATTGATTCTTGGAATTTGATTTCTTGATTCATCTATTGACCTATTGATATTATTCTTGGTCTCATCGAATGATCTGTTAACTGTTTGATTGAAATCATCATTATTGTTATTGTTATTGGTATTATTTGAATGAGTTTGATTAGTTTCTGTTTTCTTTGACATACTATCTATTAGTCAGCGTACTATATAAGCACTGGTATTAAACGGTTTTTTATGCCAAATATTGACATTTATTGACTTGTAAATTATATAAATTGTGCAGCAAGCTAGGGAGTATATACATTTGAAAAGACATTTCTATACATTAAAACAGACGAAATATTTTTGTATATATAAGACAAATTATTAGGTAATGGATAAATAACATATTATTTACTTAAAAGAGATTCGTACCATAGAATCTAAGTTAAGTCGAAAATTAGTCTTTACTTGGTTTATTCTTTCAAATGATATCTCTTCTTGTGTTACTTGTACTTCAATAGTCTTTGTTTCGGTATATTCTTTTGTAATACCATCCTGGTCTCTTTCTATTATACCATTTCTACTTTTTCTTAGATCGAATGGATTTGTTATAAAAACAATGATACTAACTTTTAAAATTATATGTAAGTTCCTTATCTACGTGAAAATCAATAAAGTTAGGATATGGATATTTGGATATATAGTTTGTAGTTAAAAATTTGAATTAATATGTCGTAAGCAATGAATGGAACACGTTTTTCACAAGACAAATACACAATTTCCGCCTATAGATTTCACCTACTATTTCTTTCTCTATTGAACCCTTAGCATCCGAAGTAAATAATAGATTTGGATAAATACTCATCGGTATGGTTAGACATGACAGTTTTATAATACGTTAAATAATTTATTGAACATTGTTAATCAGATCAAGTGAAACCACTAACTGAAAAAATAAACGGATTTTTCGCAAAAAGTTATCAAAAGTATTATAATACTATCTCTCTAAATAAAAATCTATTAATTTCAGGTATTGCGGGCTTTCTATCCAGCATAATTATTGCGCACTACTTTGCAGGATTTTCTGCCAGTTATGTTCTAAATTCTGCAGTAACTGTAATCACAGGATTTTTGACGTACAAGATAATTTTTGCGATCCTTTTTCATATTGACAATAAGCCAAAATATACAAAGAGATTAACGGGAAAAATCAACTTTATTGAGTTAAAACGAATTTTAATTAAAATGATATTTGCTAGCACTGTATTTGATACTATTAATAATGTAACAAGGTTTCTTCTCATAATACAATTACTAAAATTAGAATACTCTGCCGTAGAGGCTGCTACCATTTCATCTCTTATAGCATCGGTGCTTTCATATTTGATAATAAACTTAATTGTAAAATATATTCATTTATTTAATCAAAAAAGGTAACAGAATTTAAACATGTCGAGATAAGGATTCCATGATAATTCTGCAAGGTTTTATTCACATTCGATACCTTCTGCATGCTTTTATGACATCAAATATATCATAATTTTGAATAAATATTACATCTCCACTTTTTGAACATCTAAATACAACTTGAGTTTTAACTATCTCCCTCCATCTGTCTTTTTAAGACTGTGATTGTGATAACAATATTTTCTGCCATTAAATAAATTGTAAACAAAGGATTTACTCGACCAACTGCATTTTAATCGATAAGAATTCTTTGTTATGGAAACATGAAATCAGAGCCCATGTTTGACAAAGACACACCAATTCTATTAAGGATTAATATTGCATGATAATTGTCCTGGCCTAAATTTATTCGATTACATTAGCACCTAAAACAAATGAATGGAGAGAATTGCTAATCCTGGAGTTATTTCAAATGGTCAACGATGGTGCAGTACATTAATAAAGAATGATAAAAACAAGAAGAGAAGCAAAAGAATGTGAACCTCTGAGACACACAGGAATTAAAAAGGTGGAGTACATTGAGATGTCGATTTGGAATTAAATAAATGGGTTAGTTTCACACGGAAAGAGTGTAGCACGTAGCAACAAAATAACGTTTCCAAATCCCATACCCATATTATAAGATGTGCTCTACATGTACATATAGCGAATTTTATGGATGCATTGTTGAAAAAAACCCTCAAGCGTCATATGCCTTATCTCATTGGCGGTACAATAACTGGAACAATTATTGCATATTATTATGGTTTTCTGTTCCCGATTATAGTAAACAGCATCATCTGGATTGTGATATCAGCTATAGTTAACAAATATTACTGGAACTATACTGGTTTTAAGGATGAGATGCAACTCATTTCTAAAAATCTCATTCACTAAAAAGGTTCTATACCCGAAGCCAATGATGTAAATGGTTACAGCAGAATGAGAAAAGAAGACGACGGTATGACATCAAACCAATAATATTCACACTACTATTTCAAATAAATAGATGACAACATTCAGAATAATATCGGAGATCCTATTAGATGGAGTTGGACTAGATCAGGAGTGTTAATCCTTAACAACATTTTGTACCAATATTTTCATAACTTAGTTATGTGATTATTTACTTACAAGCACCAGTCTATTTGACCCGAATTAGAACTCGCTTCCATCCTATTACTATAATTACCATGGACGTGGATTGTTGCTACTGATAAAATAGTGGTATTGATTAGATTGATCGACTTACTTGTGCTATATTGGATTATTACTTCTCTACAACTGAATGTCTGATATTAAATAATTGAAATGATTCGAAATTAGATAAGAACCAAATTAGGTTATTTTCTTGACTTTGAAACATTAACCAATTCTAATAATTTTGGTTCAACAAGACTGAAAGCCTTAAAACCATTTACAAAAATTACTGCCTGCTTTCCTTCTAATTTCTTTAGAATATTTTTTAGCCTGAAGACCGTTATTTCTGTTTTTTTCGGTATGTTAGATTCGGTTGTAGACAGATGTAGGGATATCTCGTCTATGGACCAGGTGTTTTTTTCGGGAAGCACTACAGAACTCAGCTTATATAATTCATAAATAATCTCATCATCTTCTTCACGACTGTTTATCATTATATTATTTGTATGCAGCAAAATACTTAATATCACTAAATCTAACTGCTGAGTTAAACCATTGTAGGAAAGCAATATTATCTTAGGCAAATGTGATTAATTATAAAAATGTTAATTATAATCAAGTATTGATAGATAATTTTGTTAATGATGCAATAAAAAAATATAGAAATTCACAACAAGCCCATATCAAAAAAATAATATAGATTATAAAAACTAGAAGTTGATTTTGCACTTCCTATCTACAATAACTCATTGGCTAAAGATTTATTATCAGATTCTAAACTTCTAGAATGTCAGTGCATTGGAGTTAAACCTCATCTTTCAGACAAAACGTGAGATGTATGCACACACACATATAACTAATCGTGATATATATCTAACAACATACTCAAAGGAGAATATTTATACAAAAAAGTTCAAACCTAGTCTTATCCGACATTGGAGTTTGATTTTTCATTGGTATTACTACTTGACTATAATTTAATACTCATGTTCAGAAAATTATGATATTCTATATCAGAAACACGTAAAGTTAATAGCAAGTCTTGTCTATAAAGAATATGGGAATTATGAAATAGTATGCCTATGCTGATGCTAAAATGCAAGACTTGTGGTAATATTTTCAGTGCATTATATGTAGTAGATACAGAGGGATTTAAGGAGAAATTCAAAATTGATTCGAATGTGGAATACTATTGCCCTAGAGGTCACTCAAATCAATATGTGCTAGAAAATTATATAGATTTGTCTTAAATTTTATATACAAACTTGGTACCTAATTTGTATTGATTACCGATTCTAGATAGAGACACAATTCTTTTCATATCACTATTTATCAATTATTTTTCTAAAATATCCTGATTTATCAGTGAAATACTAGATGTATACAGCTGTAAAGGAATTCACCGATTCACTGAGATGTTCGATATAATTTAAAATGTGATGGTGTTTAATTATTATTCGTAGATATCTACGGGATGGTGAATATCCTACATAATAGAGATCTGTTTGCTCATTTTATTATTCGCAATTATTTGTATTAGACTCCTAGTATTACGTATAACTTGATTCCCACAAATGGAAATTGTTGCTAATGTGTAAATACGAAATTACTAACCTTTGGGTATAACCTTAGATGTATAACCTTAGATAGACTATATCTCAAGAAAATTTTATTAGTCAATTGTTTAACCTAATAAAATATAGTGTACTAAAATAATTGTGTCAAAATTAACAGAGGATAAAACAAGATTAAGCATTCAAGCAGCTCATGAACAAGTTAATCCTCTCGAATTGTTAGATGATGTTATGTATTTAGATAAAAAGGAGATCGAACGTTGTTGGACCAGTGATCATTATATGCCTTGGTGGGATTCTGGGGCGTCGGGGGGTGCTGCGTGGCCTTGGATGGGAGCAGCTTTAGCAAGGACTTCAAAATTGGCCATTGGTACTGGAGTAACAGCTCCTATTCTAAGATATCATCCTGCAATAGTAGCACAGGTATTTGCAACCTTAGCTTATATGTTTCCACAAAGAGTGTTTTTAGGAATAGGAAGAGGAGAAGCGTTAAATGAAGTACCTTCAGGAAATAGTTGGCCAACCAATAAAGAAAAATTTAGACGATTAAAAGAGTCTATCAAGTTAATAAAAAAATTATGGACAGAAGATTGGGTAAATTTTAATGGAGAATTTTATTCTGTTAAAGATTCTAAGTTATATACCAGACCTACGTATCCGATTCCCATATATATTGCTGGCCTAGGAGAACAATCGGCTCAGTTAGCAGGGAAAGAGGGAGACGGATATATAACCAATGAATTAGACATAAACAAAATAAAAGATACTCTCTTACCTGCTGTAAAGAAAGGGTGTGCTAAATCAGGAAAAGACTATGAGCAGCTAGAAAAGATATTGTTTATTCCTGCTTCATATGATGAAAACAAACAAAAAGCAATAGAGTCGATTAGATTTTGGAGAGGATCTATGATTAAAGCATTCTTTGACGTTGATGTACATGATCCAAGAAAGATTGAAGAAAATGGTCAGGCTATTGACGACGATTCTTTGGAAAAAAAATTATTTGTAATATCTGATGAAGAAGAAGGAGTTAAGAAACTAAAACCATATCTAGATATTGGATTTACTGAAATTGTTTTTACCAATTCTAGTCCTAACCGAAAGAAGTTTGTAGATATTTTAACAAGGATCTCTGATATTATCAACAATCAATAAGTAGATCGAATATTTGTATGAGTAACAAAGTCGCTCCTAAGTTATACAAATATATCATCTTTTATTATTCTCCGATTAATATAAAAGAAACTCTTGCTTTTCATCCCATTCTTTGCTGTACAATGATTTTGATTTTGCACGGTTTACTTCGACCAACTTATAATATCTAAAAATATTGTCACAATGCTTACATTTACTAAAATATATATTTTGATATATCATAAAATATCAAAAAGTGAATTAAATTCGTATGAATTTATGAAACCAATAACCATAAAATTATAGCGGCCTATTGACTCGGGAAGTTAATCATCAGATGGGAATCTGTTACTAATACTTATGCTATATCTAATTTTTTTTGATATTCAATCATAATAATCAAATCTATATTAAAAAATTTGTTATTATAGAAGATACGGAAGCTCATCTAACTCATGACTATGGGTATTACCAATTCTGGTTATATTTGAAATGGAATATAACATGCATGGATTTTAGGTAATCATATATTTATGCCAGGGTTTCACATTGTTATTTACTTTAAGTTTTTTACACATCGGTAGATTGAGGTATAACTGTTATCCAAACCCTCTCTAACTTTTCATCTATTTTTACATAACATGCTTATAAGATATTATAAATAATAAAATCTGAAATGGCCGACTCAGATTCTTCTTTATCGCCCTCTAATTTAGGATCTAATGTGGAAAAATACCAAGGGGAGAGGAGTTCCGGATGGTCAGAAATAGACGAATGGGGGCCAGAAAAAGTATTGCAGGTATACGATCCTGACACAGGTATGACAGGTGTATTGGTTATCGACAATACCTCTACTGGTCCTGGCAAAGGAGGAATACGGTTTGCAGATAGCGTTACTCCTACAGAGGTATTTAGGCTCGCAAGAACAATGACTTGGAAATGTGCGTCAGCAGGCTTACCATTTGGTGGTGCTAAAGGAGGGATTATAGCAAATCCAAGTAAAGTAAACCAAGTAGAATGGGTTAAATCCTTTGCCAAAATGATAAGACCATATTGTCCATCTCAATATATTGCAGCCACTGATGTTGGTACCACCGAATTGGATATGGCGGTGTTTGCACATGAAATAGGAGATATGCAGGCATGTACAGGTAAGCCACAGGAACTTGGAGGAATTCCTCATGAATTAGGTACAACTGGGTACGGTGTAAGTATTGCACTAAGAACTACGCTAGATTTTCTAAAAGATGTCAAACGTAAAGGATTCAAGGCTTCTAGGCCCCTACTTGATCTTACATACAGTTTAGATATAAAAAGAAATGATATCAAAGTAGTTATTCAGGGATTTGGCAATGTAGGTTCATTTACTGCAAAATTTCTAAATGATTTGGATATAAGAGTTGTAGGCGTTAGTGATGTCTCTGGATTTGTATTTGATGAGAACGGCTTGAATATTCCCCAATTAATGATTGATATGAAAGACAAATCTAAATTAAGTGATCTATTAGTAGATAATCAACATCATCAACAACAATACTCTTATGATATTTTAGATAAAGACGAAATTTTTAACGTAGATTCTGATATTTTTATTCCTGCAGCATTGACTGGAGTTATCAATGATAATACTGCTCATCAGTTATTAAAACATAATGTGAAGATAATCGTAGAGGGTGCAAATATTCCTACTACGCCATCAGCTGATGATTATTTAGTGGATAATAATGTCTTAATCATACCAGATTTTCTTGCAAATTCTGGCGGCGTAATCGGATCATTTGTTGAATATCAAGGTCGGACAGAAAAAGAAGCCTTTGATCTAATTGAATATAAAATTACAAATAATGTTAAACGAGCACTATACAACTCACTTTCATCAACAGATAAGGAAGGTGATACGTCAAAACTTAATGTTAGAAAGGTTGCGATGGAAACAGCAAAACAAATAGTATATAGAGCAATGTTGCTAAGAAAGGGTGCAATTAGTGTCGCAAGAGAAGCTTATGCAAGAAAGGAACGAGTTATTTATTAAATATATAGATAGATATAAAGATTGAATTGTCATCTCTTTTAAACATATTAGAAAAGTTATGATTCAAATAAATTCACTCGTACATTTGTCTTAGTCAAACTAAACATTGATTATATCAAAAAGAAAAAAATTCAAGTCATTTTAATAGCGGCTTTTTATTGATTGCCGGCATTTCGGTATAAAAATTTTTACTGTTTCTTATATTAGTAAATATTTTCTATGGTTTAGTTGCAATAACATCTTACTTGGTCATTACTCTTGCAATATGAATATTGGATCTTTAGTTCTTGCTATTTTCCGTCGTGGCATTCTGCAACATTCTTGTAAGGTTCTCTTGCCAATCAACCATTTTCACAGGTTTTGTAATCGCAATATCTTTTCCATCTATGAGACTAGGCGTAGGCTCCGATACGTTAAAGTAGCCAATAGCGCCCCTGTCCTCAGGAATACCATGTTGGTGAAATACATATTTTCCCTCCCATGACCATTTCATTTCAAATATTGCGGCATCACCTGAAGATGTTGCCCATGTTTGAGTGTGTATGGGTTCATTCATCCAGATACCCGAAATCCATGTCTTGAAGAGAGTTCCATGAACATGGTATCCATATGCTGGGAGTTGCGACAGATTAATCATATATACTCTTGCTGTTTCATTGGTGTAAACTGGTAAGGGATTATCGTAGTAAATGTTTTCGTAGCCATTGTAGAAAGCACTTTCAGGATCCGAGGTGTGTATATCCTTTGTATCATAGTCACCAAATACTACCACAAATTCCTTGGCGGGTGGTAAAGGTGTCTTCGGGTCAACAATAAAAGCACCATATAATCCCATTCTAACGTGCTCAACCACTGGCATCACATGGCAATGGTACATAAGAGCTCCTGATGGTGCCGCTGTAAACTCATAAGTAAATGTTTTGTTTGGTGCAACAATCTCAAATACCCCATCCATTGTGCCATTATGCCCACCATGAAAATGAATTGTGTGAGGTAAATCTAACTTGTTTATAAAATGGACTATTACCTTATCTCCCTCTGTCACACGCAGGGTGGGTCCTGGAATGCTTCCATTGTATGTCCAAGCCTTTATTTTTTTGCTTGGAGATATATCAAGTATAGTTTCTTCGGCAATTAAGGTGAATTCTTTCGTATTTGAATCAGCAGTATCTATATTCGTGCTTGGGCCTGTTTGATTGTTAATTGTACTTGCTATTGCTTTATAATTATCCAAATTATTAAGAGATAAGGTAATTAAAGAAAAACTTATCATTGCTATCAGCATTATTGCTTTTAACTTGTGAACGCCAATTGATAGAAACATACTATCCATCAGAACAATTGAAACCAGAAGTTAATAACATGAACGTATTGTTTGCGTGTTGATGCATTCAAATGTATTTATATGTATTCGTATTAGAATTCATAATCTCTTAAAAATAAGGATTTTAATTAAATTCTAACCTACATTACTTGCTAAAACTTTTCCTTCAAAGTGCAGTTAAAAGGGTTTGTGCTTTTTTTAGACATTCAGGCGGAACAGGCAGCTCTGACTGTTACCTTTCTATATAACCTTAAAGTACAATATTTGATACTATATATAGTAAAAAAACATATTTTCTATAGAGATAATGCTGGATGAATCTTATATACATTAATGATGATCAAACTAATTATACAAAATAGTTTATTGAAAATTTTATCACCTTTAATCGATTCTATGTGAGGAGATATGTAGTAAATAGATTCAAAAGTAGTATTAAAATTACTTTATTAATTACAACAAAATTCTTTTGTCCTTCAGGTTTTGATTTTTGTTAAACTATAGAAAATAAAAAAGATACTAAAAAGCTCAAATCAAAAATAGTTTTTTCATTGGCACCATTAGCCCATAATAAGCCAAATTATAGAATGCTGCTAATGCAGCTACTTCTGTTCCAAAGAATTGAGATGCAAATACAACTACAAGTGTGTTATTTATATAGCACATAACTACGAAGCCAGCAATTCTAGATGATTTATCCTTTTTCCCTATAACATATGATGCGTAATATCCCGTTACTCCATATATAATGAATAAAACAAATGCTGCAAGAAGCATTGTTATCACAAATGAATAATCAGAAATAAAGTAGTCAGAGAATTTTGCATATATACCTAAATTCATAAACGATATTAGAGTAACTGAAGGAATGAAAGAGTTAACTTCAATTTTTTTTGCCATCTTTGGAGCTTTGGCTTTTACTAACCATCCTGCAAATAAAGGCAGGAAAAGAGCCTTAGCTAACAATATTATCATATCTATAAGAGGGATTTTGAATTTTTCTACGTCGACCAAAATGTAAACCAGAGAAGGCAAAACAAACGGAACGATAATAGATGATGAAATTATCATTCCCACAACTAGCGGCAATTGACTACTTCTCTCAAAAACATTGATTACAAATGGTGCTCCTAGGCCTGTAGATATTCCTGAAAGGAGTAATACAGGAATAGCAAGTGATGGATAAATTATATTTGTAACTGCATATAAAATAAGAGGAATTATCAAAAGCTTGATTGCAGTCAACAATATAATAGGAATAGGTTTTTTAAACTGTGATCCTAGATGTTGAGGATCCATTTTTATTAAATTTAAGAATAACAACAATCCTAGTAGAACCAAAAGATAAGGTTCAAATAATATTCCAAACGAGGGTGCCAATATACCGGTTACTGTCGACATAGCAATCGCAATAAGGAGAACCACTTCGTCTTTTTCTAATCCGAATACCTGTGAATATGTAGATGCTCTACTTTTTGGCACTATACTTGCTCTTTTTTCTTTCTATATAATGTATTATAAGAATATAATTTGATGAAAATTAATTGATTTGCATTTGATGTTAATATTGTATATACAAATTTTCGACGATTAACATTTCCTAGGTTGGATAAAGAATCTAAAGTCAAGAAAATGAAGGTAATAAAATAATTAAAAGGATTTAATTGATAAGTTAAAGAAAGGTAATAGAAAGAATGAAAAATTTCTATAATTCATTCAAAAAAATTAAGATCAGGGTTACCGTAGCTTTTGTCATGATAACATAGAATAGATAACAATGGATGGAATGCCAAATGTTGAAAAAATATGCCGTTGAAATCAGTGGATATGACAAGATTGTATCTAATAATTGATAATCAAATTCCGTTACAGATAAAGTATGATTCACTAAACTTTACAAAATTGAATAGATTTACTTTCTCATAACGACATAATGGATATATTTCCTAATTTGATAGCCTCATTATTGATATAAATTTTAATCCTTAGGAAATGGTATAAGTAAACAAAAAAAAATTAAAATAAAAACAACCTCTTTGTCACATAAATTGCAATAGTAGCCACACTAGCTTTGCTAGCAAGCCCTATTGGCTATGAATAATGATGTCTGCTTAACCAAAATAAAAAGAAATAAGGCCACCCAGTCAATAGAGCAGTCACAATCATTGGTACAAAACTATCTGTGCACTTCTGGTGTAACTACCTTTATCTCGTGTAATAACTAGATTTTAAAACCAAAAACATGCCGGAAAAAAAGCCTTGGCACAACAATATGATGATGACAACGGGTGACAACTTCGCAGAACAAAGCAACATCCAATCACAATCATCAAATCAAAACAGCCCGGTAATTTATGGTGGTTAAATAATAGGCGCTGGTAACGACATAAAAATTCAGAACCAAGAAACCTCTGGAAATGACGCATTAGCACAAAGTTAAAACACCACGACTAATTTTCTATTTATCTTTTTACTAGATTACATTTTGATCCTATAACAAACCAGGATTGGAGGGTATTTCTAAATATGATATGTTCTAAATAAGAATATATGATCGATAGAGAAAAGATAAATAACAATTCTTCTTACCGTTATGTAGGCTTAGTAACAGACATTAAAAGTGGAGTGTCTAAAAGTTATACTATTAGAACCGACGGTGAACAACATTTAGATATAGCAGTTTTTAATATCAATGGAAAGTTTCATGCTATTTCTGATTCTTGTGCCCATAAAGGAGGGCCACTTAGTAAGGGGTTCCTTGAGGGAGATATAATCACATGTCCTTGGCATGGGTGGAAATACTCTGTGAAAACTGGTAAATCTGCTCATGAAGGCGGAGATAGCGTTAATTCATATGAAGTCAAGATAATAAAAAACAAGATATATGTAAATTCGATTCCCTCAAATGTTGGAAAAAGAATATTTAAATCCTCTGAAGCCTATTTGAATTTAAAAAAATCTGTAGATGATTATTTAATTCTCAAGTCCAATAATAATATACTTCCTGTAGACGATAAAAAAGTAAGATTCCTTGGAATATCTACTACAAATTCAAATGATAAAGTAGCACCACGTAAAAGCACATCAGAAGATGCATTACATTTTGCATTAGAATATGCCAAAAAAAATTTAGAGGCAGAAACTGTCATGATTAAACTTCGTGATTTAGAATTTAATCACTGCGAAGGGTATTATTCAAAGAACCCTAATGCCTGTATTTTTCCCTGCACAATTTCAGAAAGAGATAGTGAAGATCAGATGATCCAAATTTATGAAAAAGTAATCCTGTGGGCTGATATAGTATTAATTGCCACTCCAATAAGATGGGGTAGTGCCAGCTCATTATACTACAAAATGATTCAAAGAATGAACTGCGTTCAAAATCAAATAATTTCACATGATCGATATCTCATAAGAGATAAAGTTGCTGCTTTCATAATTACAGGAGGTCAGGATAATGTTCAACATGTCGCTGGGGAACTAATGTCATTTTGGTCACAATTGGGCTTTGTATTTGGTAAATTTCCATTCGTTGGTTGGACCAGAGGATGGTATGCTGAAGATACAGAAAATAATTATGATGCAATGACCTCAAGCTTAAAGAACAACACTAGTGTCTCAAAAGAATACCAAAATTCTAAAATGTATAACGATTTGGTCAAAACAATAAATGGTGCATTGGAAATGTCTTTACTTGTAAAACGAAATAAATATGATCAAACCGTTTTACACAGATCAAATAATGCTTAAAAGAATACATCTACTTTTATTCGTCTTCTGAATGAGATAAAAAAGATTATTGAAGAAAATTTTAATTATCAAATTGTAATCTATAAAAACATGATATCACATACATATTTACATTTCATTGTAACGTCGGATAAAAATTTTTTGAATTGTCATCTCAGGGCTAGATCTTTTACTCATGAGAAGTTATTTGTGTTATAGCCGGAAAGAGTGATCAAGAGAAATGGTAATAGATAAATAATTTCTATTTTTGATATTGCTCAATGAATCTACTAGGTAATTAATGAAAAACAACTCTTGATACTTATAATGATAGAGAGGCTATTATGAGCCAGTTCCGTGTTTGGCCTTTCCCCTCTACCATAATAATGACCTTCGGTGAACGGAACAGAAACCCGGGTCATCCTTTGTAATAATAGGTCAACATTTTATTTAAACCATGGTTATCGATATTTCATGGGGATTTATTAATTCAAATCCTAGGTAACAAATTGTTGATGTCTCTTTTCTATTTATTTAAAATTAAAGTATTAACAGCTTGTAAATATTGTATATAAAGCATTTGATTGTTGCATTATCATCATAAAAAACACTTAGTTTAACATGTGCTAAGCAATAGTTACGTTTGTTGTTTTTTCTTAATCCGTATTTTGATTGTCTCAAAATAAACAAATTCTGTCATTACTCTTAGACACTTTGTTCCTATGATCTGTTTCCTGATGAATATCATATTCAACGGTAATAAATTTTGAAAAATTGTCAAGGTTGATTACTTAGAAAAAAGACGCGAGAAAATTATCTATTGTGAATGATAAAAATTTATTGAACTTAAATAATGTTGCAATTGATATCCATTGAAACAAAAGAGCCAATTAATGTTGTGTCGGCCAAGAATAAAAAGATAAGACAAGACACTTTCAATACATACGAACCAAAGGGCCTTGATTTTACAAGGAGGAGGTTTTTTGAGATAATATGAAATTGGGATGTTGCAATCCTTGTGTAATATTTGTTCAAGGAAACCTCTGTAACAGGAGGTCGCGCTAAAGAATATGAAATAAAATCGATCCCAACCAAAAATAAGTTATTATAATATTCAAAATGTCTATCAAAGCGTTATTAAATAAAACCAATCCCCTTAATAGTGCCCTGTACGACATACACATTTTTTTATATCATAGTAGTTACTTCTAAATGGTAAATATTTATCATAAAATGAACCTATTACAAAAAAGTGGTATACCTTTATGAAAGAAGATAAGACAAATAGGTTAAAGAGCGCATATATCCAATATTTGAGCATCTCTTGCAGGTGATAATAACATATGAAGATAACAGATGAAATGTTAAAGGCCAGAGACAAGAATGGCAATCTAGTTAATTTTATATTTTGTAGTAAATGTGTTAAATTCTATGACCTTGATGGTTGTAAAGATGGGGATGAATTTTGTTGTCAATCTTGTGGAACTGGTAAGTATTTGATTGGATAATCATTTATATCATTAGTGACTGTCACAAGACGTGACGGTTCTATCTACGGTCATTATGTAAATAAAGGGATAGGGTGCGCATTTATCATCGTACGCCCCAAAATAGTCTCAGGTAGTGATTTTTTTGTGTCATTGGGTAGTTACGTTGGAATAACATAATTCATTTACGCGTCTTAGTAATTCTTTTAGATTTACAGGCTTACGCAACACCTCTGATATGCGTGCTTGTTTAAAATCATCACTATTGAGATATTCGTCATCAAAAAATCCAGTAATAAGGAGAATTTTTACAGATAAGCTGTTCTTTCTAATTCTATTTGCAAGATCTATACCGTTCAGGTTAGGCATTTTTAAATCTGCAATTACTAACCAATAATCTTGAGGATTATCCTTAAATTGCTCTAAAGCTAATATAGGGTCAGAAAAAGACACAGAATTATAACCAGACCCTTTTAGCAACTCTCTAAAAAGACGTGCTAGTTCTTCATCATCGTCCACCACCATGACTGTTGGGGGTGTCGACATAATCTATGATTGTAACCATAGTATTTAAGAATAACAACTGTTTGCTAATTGATTGGGTTAATCTCTGTTGTGTATAGTTTATCAACATCATTTTTGATTTTGTATGTTAATTCGTTTACTGCTAATAGTGATAATAAAAGACCTGATATGACTATTACCCTGAAATAAAGATACAACTCAAATTCATATAGATATACTCTAGTTGAAATCTTGTTTTAAGAATTCTTTGGGATTTTACAAAATTAATGGAACTTTAGAAAATCAATGTGTAATAATGTTTTCAGATATCCAAGTTATAATATATTACAATATCCCTGCAGTGAATGGTACCACTTTAATATGCTATGAGCAAGTCATTATAAATTGCCAACACAAGTCAATTGATAATCAGTTGCCCAAAAATGTTTTTCTTAATTATGTAACCACCAAATACAATAATAAGTTAAATTGAGAATACATAATATTATCTGTCAATAACTAAAAATTTGTGCAATTTTATGCATATCAGTCTATTCTACATCTATTGAATAATTTTTTTACAGTGATATTGTGACTGCTACCCTTAAGAGATCTCCGAACCTTACCATAATGACCTTTAAAAAGGATTTTCTTTATCTATTTATATATCAATTATTCGATAGTAGATTGCATCAAGCCTTGAACCATATCCAAAGATATTAAAACTGTTCCTATAGACCACATTTCGTAAATCAAATATAGAACACAAATAGAATTCGATTTTGGTATAATTGTCATATTTATAATGAAAGAAACCAGAACGTAACGCTAACCCTAAATTTTGATGCCTACAAGATAAAGATTTTGTTTAACTATTAAATTTACTCAGTCGTTAATCTAATGACCATTCTCTATTTTCCTTATTCTTTCTAATGTCTGTTCCCTCTTTCGTTTAATTTCTTTGGGTTACATTAAGTTCAATCAGGTTTTATTTTAATAGTTGGCTTTTAAATGATTTATTAACTACACAACATATTTAAAATATAATTTATTCAGAGCATGTGTCTATCTATGCCTATTAAGGTTTGATATTTGAATAATTGTATTGTCAAATGAAAAAAATACTCAATTTATTGGCCATACGAAAAGACTCGAAAATCGCATTGCCATTGTTACAGGATCTGATTCTGGCATAGGTCAAGCTATAGCTATTGCATTTGCAAAAGAAGGTGCGGATATAGTGATAACAAAACATAAAGATTCAAAGGGCATAGAAGAAACTAGAAAAGCCATACAAAATGCTGGACAACAAGTAATAATTGTCGAACTTGATCAAAAGAATTTGTCTGATATAGAAAAGGTCTATAAGGAGACAAAAGAAAAACTTGGGGTTCCCACAATTCTGGTAAATAACGCCGCAACAGATAGTACTGGAAAGCAAGTAAAGGATATGTCTATTGAAGAATGGGATGAAAAAATACGCACCAATTTATACGGACCATTTTATTTCTGCAAAAACTTCATAAAGCAATTAGAATTGTCTGACGAAAAGAGCAATGCATCAATTATAAACATAACAAGTGTACATCAGGAAATCCCTAGAGTTGGAGCATCAGATTATTGCGCTGCAAAAGGCGCTCTAAGAAATCTTACTTACTGTATAGCGTTGGAGGTAGCGGAAAAAAACATTACAGTAAATAATATTGCTCCAGGAATGGTTTTAACTCCGATGAATCAGGAAGCGATAGACAATCCCAAGGTAAAACAGGAGCAGGTGCAGTCGATTCCAATAAAGAGAGCAGGAGAGCCAAACGAAATTGCGCATGCTGCAGTATTTCTAGCTTCTGATGATGCTAGGTACATTCATGGCACGACCTTATTTATCGACGGAGGGTTAATGCTTTATCAGGGACAAGGTGCTTAATTATAACTTTTTACCTGGATTTACCGTTATTATATTACTATGGTTAAATATTTTCTGTAACCTTGTAGAATTCACACCAATTACATAGATCGATAGAATCGTATAACAATATGAAAACTAATAGCCATCCCGACCAAAACATCTTTGAACGTATAAAGATTACGGACGTGAATAAAGATCATTTAAATTTAATTTATTTTAATTTGGTAGACCGTTCTTCATATAAAAGTAAGTTACCTGATTATAATTTATAATTTATAACGTTGGTTACCCGTCATTTACGTTGGACTGTAAGTGATTCTCTTATAAATACTATTATTTGCAATATTTGAATAGGTCAAAGAAAATTAATGCTTAGTGAGAAATTTGAACTAAAGAAAACCTTTGCTGAAAGTTATAATCCTTTATGTATTGGGAATCCTGGGCCTCCAAAATTGAATGGTACTTGTAAAGTAATTCAGCTAACGGGAGATACCGATAGGGAACGAAATTGCAAAACAAATAATCAAACAGCCAGCAGATACAAAATATATGGAACTGATTTAGGAGTCTCTTTTCCTTATGATGGAAAATTATATTTCCTTTTCGGAGATACTACTAGACGGGGACCAGAAGAAGGTCTTCCGCAGACAGCTTTACCTGGCACGCATTTTAATGAGGATGAAACTGATTATGATGCGATTGCATATTCTACAAGTGAGAGTGCCCAACTAGGAATATCATTGACATTTAATTCATCGCCGCCAATAGTAGATAATATTTCCCAATTAACTGCAGAACATCCAATTGAAGGTCTTGGTATTGGTAATGAAATGTATGTTTATTTTACAACTGATATGTATAAAGAGAAAAGAATTATGCCTACACGCACAGTATTGGCAAGGTCGGTAGATGGAGGATACTCATTTGGAAATTCATTATATACTCTATCAACCAATAAATTTATTCACGTTTCGGTTCAAATAATTGAAAATAATAAAATAAATGGCTTACCAAAAAAAACTGGATATGGATTACTAATATGGGGAACAGGAAAATATAGACAAAGTGATCTTTACTTGGCCTATATGCCATTAGAGGATCTTGCGACTAGATCTTCGATCTTTTACTTTGCTGGATTTCAAGAAAATTCTAACGAACCTGATTGGAAATTAGATGAGGTTCATGCCAAAGAATTATTTTCGGCTGGATGTATAGGAGAACTTTCCATAAGATGGAATTATTTTTTAGACAAATGGGTTATGCTATACAATTGTGATCTTTGTAACCTGAGTGGAATAGTTGTTAAAACTGCTGATAAACCGTGGGGTCCATGGTCTCCTTCAAAAATCGTGTTTGAAAATTCAGATGCATATGGACATTTTATTCATAAGCCTGGGTTTGATAAACTCCATGATAAAGACCGTGATCATGAGACTAATCCATTTGATATAGGATATGCTTATGGTCCTTATCAAATTGCTCCTTATGCTTCTGGTATTCGAGGACGCTATACAAAAATTTACTATACATTATCCACATGGAATCCTTATCAGGTTGTCCAGATGTCATCAATTCTTCTCAGTGAACAGGAGGAGAGAAATCCTTTGCCTTATGCATCTACTGTATTTGATAGAAATGATAGGAAGTTTGCCTATGTATCTGTTTTGATAACCCATTTGGCCAAAACAAAAAAAATTACTTTTGATGACGTCATAGATAAAAGCATCTTTATCGCAGATCAAATAGAATGGGCTCAGTTTCATGATTATAGACAATTACGTTCTGCATTGAAAAAGAAATTTGACACATTATTTACTAATTTGGTTTCTGTAGGGGATAAGGCCGAAGCATTTGCTGCCATTGCTTCAGCAGTTCTTCGATTATCATTTGATTATGAATCATTTAGAAATACAGTAAATATAGAGGTGTATAGAAAGTGGGCTTTACGACTTATTACTAGCGGAAAAAAACACCTTTTAGTAGAGGAAATAAATAGATATATAGATTCGAGAGGATTTTTACCTGACCATAATTATTTATGTTATGCATATGATTATAATGATCCAAATGAATTTAAATATGCACGGCTATGTGTTTTAAAAGATAAACTATTATCTGGTAAATCAAATAACAAAATGGAATTTGAATGTGATTTTTCAACAACTATTTCATACATTACATGGGCTCGTTTTAGGCATAAGTCAGAGTTACAAATGGACTTGATGACAAAATTTAAAGAAATGTTTAATTCATTTTCAAATAAGTCTGATATAATCCAGGCATATAGTCAAATTGTAAAAACAATAAAAGACTTATCTTCTAACAATAAATTGATCGAACCTGTTTCTGATTATTACAACTGGGCATCAGATATTGCTCAAAGTCACAACTTGGACTTGATTATCAATAATCTATCTAATTATATTTATGATGAAGAATTCCTTGTTTTTTGTCCATCTAACAATATTCCTAATCAAAGGAGATCATAGAATTATTTAGTATTGCAATAAAGATTTTTTTATATCCTCTAGGGTAGTATTACGTTTAATTTGGGATAATTCTGAATGCAGAATAGTCCTATCAATAGAAAAATATAAACCTGCTGTTTATTATTTCAATAGAAAGATTACTCTGCCCACTATAATTTTTATTGGTTAATATAATCAAATTGGATAACAAGGTTTTTGTTTGTCTATTGCATTTGAATCTTGCTGCTAGCGGAACATTATTCTTTGTATGGAGTATTTTTACAACATTGATAGTATTGTAAAATATAAATCTAGATTCGCTGTGACCTTTGATATGAATTTTTATAATATGCCCATAAGAATTTGAACCTGTGAACGGAGCTATAGAATAAGAAGCGTCTAGTATAATTGGTTATTTAAAATACGTTTTAACTGTCACATTGTAAATTTCCTTTTTTATACGTTTTGTTTATGTATGATTGGTATTCTCCGACTGTACTTTTGAGATATTCCAAATCTCCTGTTGAATTTGCATCAAGGAATGCAGTACCC
Source organism: Candidatus Nitrosocosmicus sp. (assembly GCA_031177355.1). Taxonomy (GTDB): domain Archaea; phylum Thermoproteota; class Nitrososphaeria; order Nitrososphaerales; family Nitrososphaeraceae; genus Nitrosocosmicus. The sequence goes on from JAPSGR010000020.1 coordinate 23,741, forward strand.
AGTCTTTGGGTTGTGTTGCCCATTATATTTGCTCTATCCTTAAAGGAACAACTAGAGCTACCATTATGAGAAACAAATAGTGCTCTACTAAATAATAGAACTAATACCATCTTCTCTCGGGTTTATAATGGCATCACCTGTAGTAGCTATTTCCATACCGTTTAAAGTTCCTTTACCTGCGAATGAATGTGGTTTATTATTAGACATTGCATTGTCTTCGTTATCTATACCCTGATTTGAGGACACCTTATATATTTCTGTATAAATTGGCCTGTCTGATGTTAGAATGACATTTGAGTGATGTCTACACTTATAAGATTGTTTTTTTTCTGTTGTTGGGTATAAACTATATTTGCAGAATAAAAAAAGTTAAACAGACATTGCTAATATTATTGTTAAAATCATTTTGAAAAATAGTAATGTTTTCATAAATAATATCTGATAAGATAAATATGTAGTGTATTCAATATTCCTGCGATGTCTAATAGTTTGTAGGCTATAATTACCAATGATGTTAATTCCTTCGGATGACAATATTTGTCAAAAATCAAAAAGGTAGCAGTTACGTATTCATCCATGTCTATTATACTTCGCTTTGAGTACTTGGGGTAGGTTAACTTCTTTGAAAGTTTATGATGAGATCCTCAACAAGAAAAATTTTTAGAGGTTAGGGATACAAATACTATTATGAGCAGGGCTGTAGACCATTTTTCTTCAACTTCAAAGGAGTATTCGTTTTCTAGACCCACATATCCAGATATTCTTTATAAATTTTTGAGTGATGTAACACCAAACAAGGATATCGCATGGGACTGTGCCACAGGCAATGGACAGGCTGCTATAGGGATTTGCAAATACTTCAAAAATGTAATAGCAAGCGATGCAAGTAAGGGTCAGTTGAAATATCAATTCAACAGAAATAATATAAGGTATGAAATGTTCCCTGCAGAGAATCCCAATATACCGGATAACTCTATTGACTTGACGATTGTTGCTCAGGCTGCACATTGGTTTGACCTTGATAAGTTCTATAAAGAGGTAATCAGAATAAGTAAAAGTAATAGTGTATTAGCTATTTGGTCATACGGTATGCATAAAATTGACAATAACATTGACAAGATTAGTGAAAAGTTAAATGTAGGTGGGGATATCCTTGGAAGGTATTGGCCCGGTGAAACGAATTATGTCAAAGAAGACTATAAAACAATTCTTTTCCCTTTCCAAGAGATCCCATCTCCAAAATTTGAGATGACCGTAAATTGGAATCTTAATGACCTAGTTAATTATATGCAAACTTGGTCCGCAGTAAAAAGGTTTAGTATAGAAAATAAGTACAATCCACTGGATTTGGTCATGGATGATCTAGAAAGATCGTGGGGGGAGCATGACAAACGAAAAGTTGTGAAATGGGATATCAGCATGAGAGTGGGAAAAATTCAAAGTCGGTAATAATCATGTAACTGGAAAACCTAGTTGTCTTACTAGTAAAGACTTAAAATATTAATACAATTATTATAAGAAATCTTTATTATTTAATTGCATTAGGCTCTGATTAATATTTTGGAACTTAATTCTCGCACGTTAACTGTGACTTTTGATGAATTGGCAGGCAAATGTATAGATTTGAATATAGTCAATAGTTGGGGGGCCCAAAAATAATAATAAGTATTGATAATGTCGTTTATCATGCCTGTAAAAATCAGATCCCTTGAAGAAGGTGATGCAAAAATCTGTGACGGCATAGGCTTTAAAGATCATAGGACAGTCTCTTCCGCCTATGGATATCCTTCCGAATAACCCTCTGAGGAATATGCAAATTTACTAATCACAATACTTTTAAATAATTCTAACATATGGGGTATCTTGGTGAAGATGGACGCCCAGATTCTTGGTAGCATTTTCCTTCATCACCAATAGCAGTTATTGGACCACTAACTGTCAACCCTTCTGAAGATAGTGATGAAAGGCAGGTATTAATGGATGTTGAGATAGCTCTCGCTTACAATCAAAGTTACGACCAAATTAGGTTTGTGCAATCGCCAAGCCATATTCGTTCCTTTGTTTATATACAAAGTCAGGCTTTACTATACGCGAACCACTTTCTTTAATACCTAGAAATTTCTTAAACGAAAATCCAAATATAAAGATTCAGAGTTACGCCAAGTTGAAACCGATAAAGACGTTTTGAAGTCTAATGAAATATGTATGCAGGCGCATAAGTTAACAAGAGAGGGAGAGATGTGTCAAGGCGTTGCTATAGAAATAGAAGAGAGTGGTATAATACATGGATACTCTGCAAGATTGGGACCATTGGACCATTATGTCGCTTCTTCAAACGAAGACCTCAAAACATTGATTATAGGAACATCCGCAATTATAGGACCGGGCTTTTTTGTACTTGCAAGAAAGAGAGAAATTGTGATGTGGTTACTCGAACAAGGCTTTATAATATAATGGCGGGCCCTTCTAATGACATTGGAATCATACGAAGAACCGATTATGCCATTTCTTCTATCTCTGGCATACTGATTCTACTAATGTTCATTATACCTTGACTTGAACACATGTAGAGAATTTTACTTGCATAAAAAAAACAACTGGTAACAAAAACGAATTATTTCAAATCAAACCTATAATGAATAAAAGATTCAGATAGATATGCGCTTACTTATGGTGACCGTAATAAAGTGAAGGACTTTAATAATATTGATAAGGGGTGATAAGAATAGTTTGATATTTCTTGTTTCATTGGAAATTACTTTCTTTGGCGGGTACCAAACGTGAGTATGAACCTATTCAACAATATGTCGTCTGTTGAAAAAATAGGAAATAAAGTAACATGTATTATGGGGGAGAGGAGGGTGGTAGAGGATTCTTTTTTCAAAAAGTAACTCAAATTGCTATATATAAGTCGTTGTTACTGCCTCCTTTTGAATACACGTACATGGTATATGATGATATCATCAAAAGGATTGTATTGTGTTACCAAAAAGATAACAATATTGATAAATCATCATAAGAAAGTTAAAAAATCAATAACTTGTTGCAACAACAATTGAAATAATAACTTACATTAAGTACATAATTAAGCTTTAGAATATGACAACACCTTTTATATCCATCAATTGTATTATAACCCTATTATGTCATGATATGAATTTTTACCTACATAGACCATTATTATATGATAATTTTTATGAGATATTGCATCATAAGAAAACTCGAGTCATCCTATCTTATTGTAATATACTAGATAGAATTTTTTACAAATCCTTTGAATAATATTGCCATCCCAAGGGTATTCCACAGGTAAAAAATACTGAGTGGTAGGAACATATTCAAGGTTGTTGTTGTTAAACCAGTGATGTTAATGGTCATTTTTAAATTTGCTCAAATAATTCTAGTCAACATTATTTATATAATGTTTATAAAAATATTTTATTGTTTGTCACACCGCCAAACTTGGATGTTTAGAGTAGAATTTACCTTTTATGTTTAAAATCGAAAACCGAATAAATCCATTATCAATCCGATTTAATTCGTTTGATGTATTAGTACATACTAACACTAGAAATTTAATCCACATGGAGACTGACTGTAACCAATCTATTAGGATAGCTCAGACCTCTTTATTTCAAGATAGCATGAAAAAGAAAAAGTTAACAAAATCAAATTCAGTCCTATTCATAATGGTTAATTAACAGAGCTTAAATTGATAAAGATAAATAAGAACGAGTGTGCAAGATAAAGAGCAATTAGTAAAAGATTTCTATAATTCATTCAAAAAAAATAAAGATCAGGATTACCGTAGCTTTTGTCATGATAACATAGAATGGATAACAATGGATGGAATGCCAAATGGTGGAAGGTACGTCGGATTGAAATCAGTATTTGAAGAATATTTTCCAAAGATGTTGTCAAATTTTGAAGAATTCCATGCCAATCCAACCGAGTTTCTATGTATAGATGATAGAGTTATTGTTCTTGGAAGTTATCTAGGCCAAACAAAAATAAGAAGAAATTTTATTGTTCCTTTTTGCCATCTGTACACAATAAAAGATGCCAAAATCTCTCAATTCAAACAATATACAGATACTCAAAAAATACATCAAGCCATCGGGGGCTAATTAACTCCAATGTTTTGTGTCATCAAGAAAAACCTGACCATACTTTTTTCCTATACTTGATTCTTCTTCGTATGAAATACGTCTCTTAACTAGTAATTCACTGACTTTGAAAAAATAAAACTCCAGTTCTGGAGGGCTGATTACAATAGCATGTCCACCTTTAGGACCTACCTCAAATCGATGTGGCGTTTCCTTTGGGACGAAGATTGTATCTCCAGACTTGCCTACTATCGATTTTTCATTTAAAGTAAAGCGATAGTCTCCCTCAATTATGTAAAAAGTTTCTGAACCTTTTGGATGTGTATGTAATGCTGGGCCCAGGTTGGGTGGGTGAAATATATCTAAAACTGTGTATTTATGGTCTGTTTCAGAGCTAAGGACCTTTATAGTGAACTTTGCACCATGAAAATCAAATGGCTGATCCTTCACTAAAGCACTTGGGATTCTGAGAATTTATTTGTTTCAATTCATTATGATTCTACCTTTGAAAAAATATATAATTGTCTTGAAATGACATATTGCCATTAAATTGTATCAGGAGCTTATTTTTACTACAAACCTTATCCCGACTGTGGATGAATCATGTTACCATTATTGATATAATAAATTGGACTTTGTATTACGAATAATTAATTTAATGAACCTCTTGCACATTAAGCTGCCTCTATTTTGTTAACGAGCTGTATCAAAATCTGACAATGTTTGCCGATTTTCATAGCAATAAGATGATGTTATGAGCCTGTAAAAAGTAAAGAAAAAGCAAAAATATTGATTTAACAATGACCTTCATAATTCATTAATGAATTGGACAAATTCCTATAAAGATTATTCATGCCAAAGCTGTCTGTATAGCTTTCAAAACATCTTGTATTCTTATTTTTCCAAATTCTTTATCTTCCTGGCCACTATTTGACTTTATGGTTCCAGCTGCTGCGTAACTGTGTCCTCCTCCATTCAATTTCTGTGCAACAAGATCACATCTTATTTCTGAGTCTGATCTTCTTCTAATACTTATTTTTCCATCAGGTGAAAATAGAAATATAATATCCAAATCGTCATATCGTTTGAATATTATTTCTGATAGTATCCCTTTTGATAATACCCTTGGAGATTCAGTTATCCCTACTTTGTAATTATAGACAAACGTTACCATAAGTGATTTCAATGCTTCTTTTATTGCTGATTCTTTTAGAGGAAGATATTTGCTTTCATATTCATCTTTTAATTCACTATCCCATAAGATGCCTTTAGAAGCTTTATTGATTATTGATTGCAACTTTTTATAATAATCTGGAAATGTAAGGTAATATCTAACCATTTCTGGTAGAGGAGGCATATTATTTATCTCAGGTAATCTAAAGTCGGCTATGTGTGCAAATTTTGCCATTCTCATACAGGCAGTTCTTTTAATATTCAATACTTCACATACAAGTTCAGAAGCACATTTTTGTTCCTTTTCTTTTGCTAACACTACACTCGCAAAAGATTGTATTAGGTCTTTTATTTCGGGTCTCCAAATATGATGATCAATCCAAATCAAATTCCAGCCCTTGTTCTTTGCCATGGTTCCAGCAGTCTTTATGACAGACGCTTCTTCTTCATTGTCAATTGATAGATCACTTATTATTATTGTACCTTGTTTTTTTGACTTTATAATATTGGTCTCTATTGTCTTTGCAATTTTGAGAATATTTTCAAGTCCATAATTGGTAAGGTAAACAAAAGTATCTGGAAAAGCATTTTTTAATATCGCACCACAGAATAACCCATCAATATCTTGTTGATGGGTAATAGATAAAATTCGTTCTTTCTTGGAATTTAGCAATTCTCTACTCTTTTATTATTACAACATAATTTTTTAGCATATTATAAACTGTGATATATCGCACCCTGTTGCAAATCCATCATATCATTAATTTTTTATACAATTAAAATCTATTTTACATCTGATCTAGTGGATATGAATGTACGAGAATGTTGTGATGGAATGAAAACTATGCTATCTGAAAATACCTTTGCGATATCAAACATTAGTCAAAAAGGGTGGTTAAAGGTGATAGAGCATGATGGGACTATGCATTTGGGTAAAGATCCAAAACTCCATAACTATGACATTACTCATTGTCCTTTTTGTGGACTTTTTATAGAAGCACAAGTAAATCCGTTTAGCAAATCAGATTGATACCAAAAGCACTAAATTATTTTGGATTCTATTAAAGCATTACTGCATAATCCCGGGCGAATATCTTTCTATTCAATGTTGCTTTCTTAACAAATTATACTAAAGTAGTTATCGTTTAATCAAAAATCCTAAAAAATGGTGAATAGGCGATATTATTTTTTTACTAACTTCTTGATGGGTCCATTTCTCAATCCCGCAAAATACCCACTATAACATTACTGTGACTTTTCATTATTCGGATCAACTCCATATCAATGGTCATGATCATAACGACCCAGTTCACATCCATTTATCCTAATCCTTGGACTTGTTCATGGTATCTTTACAAGATTTTGATGCCGTATCATATATTCACTAATGATTAATGAGGGCGCCGGAGCGATAGATAATGTATCAAAAGCAAGTGCTAACTAATTTATTTAAATTTCTATAAACTCTATTGATATGGTCCTACAAGACATTTAATTTTTTATATAAAGTATAAAATTTTTTAAAATTCCTAATATTAATAGATTATTTTCATATGATTATACGTTGACAAAAACATCTTATATACAAGTGTTTGGTGAATTATATGATGAAAATCGGTAAAAGTTTAATGATTTTATTCGTGCTTTCAATGACAACAGCAATTGCTGGAGTTGCGGCAGTATCAACAGGTGCAAATCCGCCTATTGTATTTGCAAACCATGAATTTGCAGCTAATCTTACAGGCCAAGAAGAAGTCCCACCAGTTGACACTCAAGCCGCAGGCCAAGCAATATTTGTCCCAATTCAACCAACAAATGAGACAATTGATTTCTATGTGAATGCTACAGGAATTCAAGCTGTAACACAGGCTCATATACATAGCGGTAGTCCTGGAGAAAATGGACCAATAGTAGTGACTCTATTTACATTGAACCCTGTTCAAAGTGGTGTTTCCATAAATGGTAGTATAGCTGCAAATAACTTAGAAGGTCCAATGCAAGGAAAGACAGTGGCTGAATTAATAGATGCAATTAAGAGTAATACTACATATGTTAACGTTCATACCGAACAAAATCCAAACGGAGAGATAAGAGGACAACTAGTAGACATACCATAATAAACCCTTAAGGAATTCGTAATAACATCTACTTTTTTTCAATAATTATTACGATCCTACTCTTTATTAAATCCACAATTATTATAAAGATCATGAATTGAGAGTTATTCTTTAATTTCAATTGTTTGTATTGGCAGAGTGTGTATTAATTTGTAAGTTTTACAGAATTTATGTTATTCTCGATCGTTACCAATAGCAATTTTAGCATCTCAAAAAGGTAGTTGATTAGAGCTATTGATAATATAGAAGAAAATAATCGTCAAAAAAAAAACACAAAGCGAAAAACTTTTATGAAACAAATCTATAATATCTTATTTTTCATATGTTTAAAAATTAAATATATCAGTATATTTTATAGTTATATTCTTTATGATCAAGAATTTTGAATTACATAATCGTATCATAATCCTTTTGTCTTAAGAACTTGGCTCAATGGATGAAAAATCTCGCTAACTTTTGGTTATTACAGCATAATAATTTGTTTGTTCTCCTTTGAGTCAATTAAAAGAATCATTTTATAATATATCTAAGAGAAAAGGTAACAATCCAAGACTTTTGATTCAGGGGCTATCTAGAATGACCTTTGATTGCCTTAATAAACCACCTTGGTAACATATTTCCATTCTTTTTTATAAAATAACTAAAGGCCGAGTCTAAAACATATGTTCTTGCCCAATCGTCTTTTGATCTAATTGACCTTCCATATGCTTGTATCAATCTTAAAGCTGTCTGCCAATAATACCATTCTTCATCAACTTCTCTTTTTGCGTTAGTCCATCTATCACTCTTATTTGGATATGGCACTTTAGTTATAATCTGAAATCTCGACAGGTCGTCCTTTAGATCAAGGCCTGTGTGAAGTGATGGTGAAATAAGTACAGATGGTTTTGAAGTGGTAGTGTGCTGAGATATTATCTCATCTCTTTGTATTTCTGGGTCAGTAATTAAAAGCCTTCTTGCATTTTCGTTAGATAAGTTTTCTTTGATAAAATTAATCTGCTCATAGGACGTCGTATGGATTATGCCCTTGTCATTTTTGTGAGTAGACATTAAATTATCAACAGCAATGGATATTTTAGACATGATATCAATGGACTGTAACTTACTATAGTTAAGATAGGCTATATTTAGGGGATAAATAGCTCTATGTTCGATGGGAAAATCAGATTCTACTTGGATAAATTTTACATCATTTGGATCCAAACCAATACTTTTACAATATGTATTGTTATTTAGGATAGTAGCACTCATTATTAGGGCTTTGGTTCCCTTTTCAAAAACCGCATTACAATATGGTGAAATATCAAGTGGTTTTAGTTCCACTTTCTGCACTTTGTAATTATCTTTTTTAATATCTGAGACTATCCAATTTTTTGGATTTGCAAGTATGCTATTTATAGTTCGAGTCAATCTTTCTGTATCTTTAATAGCATCAACCGCTAGCTCGTCACCCAGAGTTCTTTTCATATCTTTTGCTGTACTTTCAACGTTAGCATATTTTCTTGCTATGTCCTCATCACTTTCGAACAATTCAGTTGCAGAAATTATCCTCTTTTTGCGATCTTGGTTTTCTGACGAGCTCTTTCTTAACTTATAATATTCAAATTTGATATTTCTTTCCGTCTCTAATAAGGACACCACCGAATCATTGCCAATTGCAGATAACATTTTGGCTTCAAGATCTATTAAGAAATCAATCCATCTTTCTATACTATAATATCCATAATCCACAAGATCAAAATTACCTAAATACCGTTTCCATCTATTTTTAGATATTGACAATCCCCTAAATTTTACAATTTCTGTTTCTAAAAGATGTCCTTCATCCAATACTAAAAGTTCTCTTTTAGTGAGGCGCTTATTATATGGTAAGAGTGCAAGAAAAATGGAATAATTAAATATAGAATGACTGGAGGCCATTGCGATATTTAATTGATCAAAATATTCACAGGGCTTCCACTGCTTTCGCATGCTTAGTTTACTTATTGGCAACCATTCAGAATATTGTTTTTGGTAATTTTGTTTGGTATCGACATCAATAAATATTTCTTCATATTTTGTTCTTTCATAAATTATTTTGTAGTCTTTTGCAAACGTCTTGTACTTACAACCATCCTCCTTAAAGGACTCATTAGTCATACAATGTCCATATTCAACTGTTGTATGATAACATTCACTTGGATTAGATGCAGTGCACATTCCACATTGATATACTCCATTATCTACAAAGTCTTGTTTAAGTAAACAAGGAAAGTTACTTTTTCCCTTTACTGCCTTAACATAAGGAAAATCATTGGAATATTGAGTCTGCAAGTCTTTGGTAGATGTGCAAATATAACTTGAGCCTAAGCTTAAAGCAAGTGCAATCGCTACCGCACTTTTTCCAAATCCTGTTGGAGCTTCTAATATGACATACCTATAGCCAGAATTAAATGCCATGCGTATATCCTCTAATATCCTTTCCTGAGTCTCTCGTTTAATTAAAAATGGAAAATTGCTTATCAGGTCGGATTTCGTAAGTGATTGTGAGGGAAGGTTATTCAGATGAAGTCATTTAATGTTATCATTTCCATATTATAAGTTTCCATTCTTTATTTACTCAATACCAAAGAAATTGGCAGTTTGAGACAGTTTAATTCAGAGGAATGTTTTGTCAAAGGTCTTTTTATGCATGACTTTGTGTGTTGGAATAATTAAATCCACATCATCACCTAATTAATTTATATCAATCCATATATTTACAAAAACATTTGATCTTCAGATTGAATAAATGCCACATAGGTTTTAATAATACAATGCTTTAGGCCAATATCTAAGATGATAATACTTTAACGATTTAAAGCCGTTGGAGATATCATTCCTGGTTTATGAGGAATGGCGTAATATGACAGTCTTATTTATAGTATAACGAATTTAATATTCAATGTTCGTTACATCTCATTACATCGATTGTACTGCTATCATTAGTCAGTGAACGATGTCGATAAGATATATCTATGCCGAAGAAACCTTGATTTTTTCCCCATATCAATATTCATTATTTCTTGATATCGATGATCTGGTTCAAAAGACAAAAAATATGGAGCATCTACTATAGTCTAATCTTCTGTTTTTATGAATGGATCAATTTTTTGCTCCGCTGAAAATTTATTATCTGTGTTGCTAGGATCTTTCTGTTTATGGGCATGTTTAATGTGATCTTCTAGTTCAATGTTGTTGCGTGCAATTAAACCGCATATATTGCATCTTTCTCCACCGCTCTGTTCTCTATATTCTGAATCTATTTTAGATGAAAGTCCTTGCTCTTTTGTTGGTAAATTTGATCCTGGATCTGACCCCATGTCTAAAAGTATCGTAGTCTGAATATTAAACCCTTTTTTAATAGTTGTGGTACATTCTACAATATGATTCGCTTAGACTTTTAGGACATTATCCACACAATAAGAGATTTTATATCTCTTAATATATTGTTAATAGATTTTGTAGAAAAATTACATTCAATTTTAAAGTATATACATAGTCCTATAACGATGAAAAATATGTGTCTAGCTTTTAAAAAGCATAATTAAAAATAGTTTTACATTAGTCTATACTATAAGATATTTTATAGTGACGATAACTATACGCCAGGACAATGAATTTACGGAATTGTTAAAGAAATCTCTTAAATTAAGATATGAAAATAGGAGAAGAGATGAAAAAGAGGTACATGTTTCAGATATATTGCCCTCTGGCTGTCTAAGAAAACAATACTATGGACGTAAATTTCCCGATTTTGAACCTATTTCAGAAGAATCGATGCATCATTTCATAAGAGGAGAAGCCAGTGAATTCGTAATAACAAATTTGGCTAACATGGGAGTATCACAAGCAGACTTAGAATTTGATGGTTTGATAGCTCATCCGGATATCCTAGACAAAGAGGTTATTATAGAATTGAAGGATACTCAAAGTAATCAAAGATTGGATATAACCGATTACAGATTTAGATCATATCTTAGACAATTGTTATATTACTTAACCATTACAGGAATTGAAAAAGGGATCATATCAATAAGATATAGCAACAGTGAAATGAGATATATCAGGTCGGATGATAAAGGTGACTACTTCTTTAAGCCTTTTGATGGTAAAGGTCCTAGGATTGAAAGTTGGTCTATCCTTTTACCTAAAGATGAT
>JAPSGR010000051.1 GCA_031177355.1 Candidatus Nitrosocosmicus sp.
CTGAAATGTACAAGCTAGCCTTAGAAGGAAAACTCTACAGCAGATCAGTACCTTAATTTTTTTTTGTCATTCTTTCATAAATATTCTTAAGACCTTACCAAGTATGTTTAATTAACAAAGATATTGACCATTACTTCTACTCACGATAGACTTTTGATAGTTTTCAATAAGCGTTATATTAAATGCCTACTCATTGCTTTGGTAGAAACTTAGTTTACACTATAGCTTTTTAATGTTATTTATATATCATAGAGTCAATCAAGTTGAGAAAAGTAAATAACAATAACACGATTTTTTTCGTATAGATAAGATGCACTAGATATTCATTGCATACTATAAACCAGGGTTATATTATGATGACTCATCAATCTCTGAAGTTGTTGATTGTTTTAGCTTATCAGAAAAGCTTATAGTTTTGCCATGATCTGAAATTGAAATGTGAGTATCCACTCTAATTTTTAGACCAAGGGATCTATAAACGCTGAGCATATCTCCACCAGATATTCGAGAAATTTCTCCAAATTTTATTAACTCGTTTAACCTTTTTATAATTATTTTAGTTTGAAAAGGAAATTGTTGTTCTGCAAGTTTTAGAACTTCATCACCTCTGTCATACATATACCGTAGCAAAAAATTTCTCTCAGATTCCATTCCATCAGATTTTTGCCTATTTATTTGATTCTGGATTTCCTGATTATTCTTGTTTTTTTCCTTCGCCTTCTCCTGCTCCTGTTTTTCTTTGAATGCCAATTGTTCCTGTAATTTCTTCATCTTCCGTGCTTTGATTAATTCAAGATCTTGATCATCCATGCCTGAATTTTTACCTGCGTCCAATTTAACCTTTGATGACTCCTAGAGGTACAAGTCTAACGACTTTTGTCGCGATTCCCACATTATGTGATACATCAGCAACTATATCTACATCCTTGTATGCGTCAGGAGATTCTTCGATCAATCCATTTTTAGTCAAAGATCTAACATATATTCCTCTTGACTCCAATTTTTTCTTTACACTATCTAGTGTATTAGTTCTCTTTGCTTCTGATCTTGACATAGTTCTACCTGCCCCGTGAGCCGTTGATCCAAAGCTAAGATCCATAGATTTTGTAGAACCTAAAAGAACCCAACTTGCCGTTCCCATTGATCCTGGAATAATTACAGGTTGACCAATAGACCGGAATTTTAAAGGTAGTTGCTCCATTCCAGATGGAAATGCGCGTGTTGCACCTTTTCTATGTACCACTAGATCACGAGAACCTTCACCATCAATTTTATGACGTTCAACCTTTGCAATGTTATGCGATACATCATATACCAGCTTCATTTCTAAATCCTCTTCTCTTAGATTAAGAACTTTTTGAAATGTCATTCTAGTCCAATGGGTAAGCATTTGTCTATTGGCCCACGCAAAATTCAATGCAGAAAACATAGATTTTCTATAACTTTCGCCCTCTATCGATGTATTAGGTACACAAGCCAGTTCTCTATCTATCACATTTATACCATATTTTTTCATGGCTTGTTCTGATAACCTTAGATAGTCAGAACAGACTTGATGTCCAAATCCACGAGAGCCACAATGTATTAGAATTTGAATTTCTCCTTCCTGCGTAATCCCCATTGCATTAGCTGCTTCTTTGTCTAAGATTTTGTCCACTTTTTGGACCTCAAGAAAGTGATTTCCTGAACCGAGACTTCCTAATTGCATTGAACCTCGCTTCCTTGCATTAGTTGAAATATTAATTGGATCTGCACCACGCATTTTGCCGCTCTCTTCACATGATTCCAAATCGCTATCCATACCATAACCATTTTCAACAGACCATTGTGCACCATCAATAAGCAAATCGTCTAGTTCTGAATTAGTTAGCTTAATTGCCCCCTCACTTCCTACACCAGTAGGAATAGATGAAAATAAAGAATCTACCAAATGTTTGAGATTTGAACCGATATCAGACTCTAACAAATTAGTTCGAATCAATCTAACTCCACAATTGATATCATAACCTACTCCACCAGGACTAATAATTCCCTCCTCAAAATCCGAAGCAGCAACTCCACCTACAGGAAAGCCATAACCTTCATGTCCATCTGGAAGTACAACCATGTGCTTTTTGACACCAGGTAAAGTTGTGACATTAACCGCCTGATCTAGAGTTCTGTCTAAAGTCATTTTGGAAATTAATAGATCGTTTGCAAATATTGTGACCGGAACATTCATTCCATATGAATCATCCTTGTTTATCTGAAATCGATTATCTGAAATCTTATTAACTACATGTTTACCATTTTTTGTTACTAATGAACCAGACATTATATCCTTTATGTTAAATATTCAAATTTTGACAAATATTAATCATCCTAAATAATAAATTAGATAATCCATAAATCGTTTTAGACAAATGCCTATTTTACCAATAGATAGCGGAAGATATGGAACGAAAGAAATGAAGGCTATTTTTGAGGAGGAAAGAAAGTTATATTATGAATTGACCTTTGAATCTGAAGTAGCAAATGCACAAGCTAAATTAAATATGATCCCAAGCAATGCTGCAGAGGACATAAAAAATGTAATTTTATCAAACAGAATTACAGTACAAAGAGTTAAAGAATTAGAAAGTGTAAGCGATCATGATATAGCTGCAATAGTTGAAGCAATCAGCGAGCTATGTTTAGAAAGTTCCAAACCATGGATTCATTACGGCTTAACAAGTAATGATGTAGTAGATAGTAGTACTTCCATGCAGATGCGAGATGTATTTAGAATTATCGAATCTAAGTTATACCAGTTAATAAAAGAATTGCTAAATAAATCGAAAGAATATCAAGATTTACCTTCGGTAGGTAGGACCCATGGCCAACATGCAAGTATTACGGCCTTTGGACTTAAATTTGCTATTTGGGCAAATGAGTTTTTAGATCACTTGACGAGGATTAATCAAGGAAGAAAGAGATTTTTATTGTGCAAAACCTTAGGGGTAGTTGGAACTGGATCGTTAATGAGAGAGAAAGCGCTTGAAGTTCAAAAGATTGTTGCAAAGGAATTGGGTCTTTTTCCTACCGAAGCTGCAACCCAAGTAATACCAAGGGAAAGATATGCAGAAATGATGTTTATAATTACACTCATTGCTTCTACCCTTGACAAAATTGCAATCGAAATTAGGAATTTGCAACGGACTGAAATCGACGAAGTTCAAGAGCTATTTAGAAAAGGACAAATGGGAAGTAGTGCAGTACCTGTAAAAAGAAACCCTATAAAGAGCGAAAGGATTTCGTCTTTAGCCAGAATAATTAGATCGAACCTATTTGTTTCCTTAGAAAACATTAGTCTATGGCATGAAAGGGATCTATCAAATTCTGCTAACGAACGTTTTATAATTCCAATGGCATCCATTCTGATTGATGATATGATAAGTACAATGATAAAAATCATATCAGGATTGAGAGTAAATACTGACAAAGTAATAAAGAATATTGACTTAACAAATGGTCAAATATTTGCAGAGTTCGTACTTCAAGGATTGATATTAAAAGGTGTCCCAAGATTTAAGGCATATAGAAGTATTCAATCCATAGCGTTTGAAGCCATAGAAAATATGGAGCATTTTTATGATGCACTAATAAGTAAAGATGAGATTATGGATAAAATCACCAAAGAGGAATTAAAAGTCATTTTTAATCCTCAAACTCAGCTTTCAGCTTCAAAAAATATTATAAACAATATAGTATACAAAGCAAAAGATATGAGTGTTTACTAGTTGGATAAAACACATTTAACCTCCAGAATTATTTTCTAATAGAATGTGTATAGCGATAGTATGTATTTTCGAGACGGATGTATAACATAGTTCATGATGCAGTAGAAGAAAAGAAGGCAAAGAAATGAAACAAAACTGCAAATCGCTATGTATTTTAATAGTAACTGTTTATTTTTTTGTCAAGTATTAAATAACAATCCCATTTTATTTTAGGATCAAAACGGATCTTAAAAATAACATTCATAAGATAGAAATGTGGATAAATCAAATTAATATCAATAAATGGAAAGTTAAACAGTGCCCAATTTCCATTTGGGGTGGAAAATTAGTTTGAATGTAGTAGATGATTCTACTATAAAGTATAAAAAATGGACATTTAATTTATCACATTATGATTATGCAGGGTATTTTTTTCTTGCTTTATCCTTTACCTCAATGATTAGCACGGGTATTTTTGCCATTCCACTTTTCTTGGATCTTTTCTTAAATGAGAAAATTGATTGGAATAAAGATTGGACCAACTTACTATTTTCTATAACTAGCGCTTTAGGATTTATATGGGGACTCATGGCACATACACAATTCGATTTCAGCACTAAAATGATCAGAAGTACATGGTCCACTTGTCGCAAATTGGATCCACTCATTGGAGAATATGATTATAAGACTCTTAACCCAGAAACAAATCAGCTAGAAGAAGGCTATGCATATAACCGCTTGGTAGATTTCTGGGATAGAGAAAATGAAGTACCTTACTGGCTCGATAAGGGAAAATACTGGAAGATGCTTTTAGAGTTGCAAAAAATAAATAAGAATATAAAATTGCAAGTGGTAAAAGACACCGATCTTCCATTTAATCAAGGAAAGGGCAACGTGACTGTAATTATTAAAAGATTCAATTACACAGATACAGTATCAAAGAATGAAGGATCAAAAGGTAACAATACAACAGCAGTTTTCAATGTCATGATACCACAATGGCTGCTATTAAATACAGAATATAAAAGATTCAACATGTTCTCTCAAGTAGAAATAAATACGATAACTAGCAAAATATCTGCCGTAAATAAGAATATTCCATCTATAATAAATGAAATCATATTTAAAGAAAAACCCATACTGAGGAATTCTGGTAATATCCTCTTATCTTTGTATACTTATCTAAACAAAAGTCTTCCTATACGAATAGTATATGGCAAAACAAAGAATATCCTTCCAGGTGCCAAAAAGCGACAATTACAGTATACAAATGAAAATCTGTCGAGTGTATCTTTAGATTATTTAATTGAATCAATTTTGTTCAAATCAAAAGCAATTGGAATCAATGAATTATCACTTGCTAAATTATCCTCATTAACAGAGTTCCTAAAGAAAGAGTATGATAAATTGGGACTCGGAGAGGGCTCAAGTGAATACCATAATTTTCATCATTCTTTGGAGGTCGCCTATATGAGCCTCAACATGTTACCAAAGGAAATACATGGGTACACCATTACTGGCAGAGATTATGAAATAATGTTGGTAGCAGCATTGTTGCATGATTATGACCCCGTAACAGGTTCCTCCGGCTATGAGTTAAATTATTCCAGAGTTCCTACAGTTAAAAACACCATAGCAGTAATAAAGAAAAGAAGAATTCATGAGGCATATTTCATATTAAACAATGACGAATTCATGATGTTCTTTAGAAAGTACGAGTCTCCCTTACTACCCGCATTAGAATTTGCAACAACACATCCGGAAATGATAGAAGATAAAAAAGTTGCAGTTGAAAGCAAAGTAGTTGAAGCATTAATCTGGAGAACAGATTATCCATTTAATGAAAATGCATACAATAACTTTAACCAGTTACTAAAAGAAATAGATAGTAGAGAGATTTCTGTAGAAAAGATTCATCTGATTGCCGAGATCCTATCCCTTGCAGATTTATCTGTAACATATCTAAGTTCCGATCCTCTCCTAGCATGGAACAGAGTAGTCAAATTATATGAAGAATTAGATTTTCCTATAGTTGAAGCAGTTTCACGAACTGATAGATTCTTATCTTTATTTTCTGAAGGTTCGTTATTTAAAGACATCATAACAAGAAAGAATTTTCCCGACGTATTCAGGCAAAAATGGAATAATGTTTACCAATTCTTTCATGAAGGCAATCCAGCTAATAAAATAAACAACCTGATTCTTGATGCCAGAACAAAGTATGAAAAAATAAACATGGATGTGAATACAAGCAGCTGTGATTTTCTAATAAGTAACGCTATAAAGAAAAAAAATGAATACTTTATAGGAATTGTAAAGGATAAAATAGAAATGATCAATACACAAGCAAAATTATCTGAACTTCAAATAGATAATTTGGAAATTTTGCCGGGTAACACTGAAAATATCCTCCCTTTTATAAAAGATAAATCGATTGATAATTTCATAGTTACTATTTTTTATGATAACTCTAGAAAATTGATCAACAAGCAAAGAATCTTGAGGAATTTGCTTCACTCCTATAATTCAAAATTAAATCAAGGCGGGACGATTCAGATTATTATTGATAACAATGTAGATTTTGAAAATATAACTTCCGTTATACCAGGCCATGATTACAAGATAATTGAATCAACTGACATGATCTTGCAATATGCAGCTAAATCGGATAAAACGGTAAATAAGAGGAATATTAAAGTAATAACTATTCAAAATTTAAATAATAATAACAAAATAAACTAGAAAATTAATCCTAACAACTTAATTAATGGTTAAGAAACAAAAAGAAATAATAAAGAAAAGAGACATGTAAATAAAATATAATTTTGGTTTATATTAAAAAATTGGACATTTTTGGATTTAAATCATTTGGTTCAAAGAATATTTCGCTAAATTTTCAGAAGGGTTTAATTGCCGTTACTGGTCCGAATGGATCCGGAAAAAGCAACATTCTTGATGCCATTATATTTGCATTAGGAGAAAACAGTCCAAAGGCTCTCCGAGTGGATAAGTTTCAATCATTATTTCACGACAGTACCTTTAGTGATAACCCCCACAAGGTAGTAAAAGTCAGTGTCACATTTGATAATGAGGATAGAGGTATTCCGGTAGATGACAATCTTGTTACCATTACAAGAGAAATGTCAGGAGGTAATAGTGGAGAAAGTCAATATTATTTGAATCGAAAGAAAGTATCAAGGAATAACATATTAGAGTTGATGGAAATTGTGGTAGCATCTCCCAATAAGCTAAATATAGTTCAACAAGGAATGATCACAAGAATTTCTGAACTCAACTCAGAAGATAGAAGAAAAATTATTGAAGACATAATAGGGTTATCCTATTTCGATGAAAAGAAGGATCAGGCCTATAAGCAATTAGAGGAATCAGACAGAAGACTAGAAATAGCTTTAGCAAAAATGGGCGAAGTAAGAAACAGGATCGATGAGTTAGAAGAAGAAAGAAACTATCAGCACAGATATTCACAAATAGAGTTAGAAATTAACAGGTTAAAGGCAATAAAATTATCGGGGATCCTTAATAATTTGACAAGAAAAATTGCAGAATTAAAAGAAGAGCAAAAAATTAAAGAAGAAAAAAGTATACAAGTTTCAAGAAGACTAGATGAATTAAATTCGCAAATTGAAAATACAAATAAAGATAAAGAACAGTTTCTTATTCAAGCGAATTCCTCTACAAATGAGAAAATAATGCATGAAAAAAAGCTTTCATCAGTTAATTTTGAATACCAAAAAATAAGATCCGTGATAAAAGAAGCAGAATATCATTTTAATCAGCTTATTCAGAATGAAAAATCAAACAGGATCGAGCAGGAAGCACACCAAAAAAGAGTGGCTGAACTTCGCGATCAGCTGAAAAATATCGAGCCTGAGATATATTTATTGGGAGAGGCTCAAAATAAACTAAGAAATAGACTAGAGGAAAAAAATAAACAGATTAATGAGATAAAGAAAAAGAATTCGGATGAAATAAGCCAAAAGAATTTTTTGACGAACAGAATCAATAAATTGATACCGATAAAAGGTAAGATCGAGATAAACATTGCAAGAATAGAAGAGAACATCAAAAACTATTCAGGAAAGATGAAAGAGAACGATCTACAGATACATCAATTGCTCTCAAGGAACAAAGAAATTGAAGAAGTTGTAAGGGATTCAAGAGCAAGAACTAATGATATGGATAGGGAGATTACAACATTTAGGAAAGAAAAGGAAAGAATTGAAGAGAAATTTCAAAGGATGAACAGAGAAAGAGATACATCAAAAAAAATTATAGAGAACGCAGAAAAAGTAATCATAAAATACGATGAGAAGATCAAACTTGCCAAAAGTAGTTTGACAGAAGACTATGCTATTGCAACTTTATCAAAAGATTTTGAAAAACTAGGTGTAATAGGATATGTATTTAATTTATTAGTATGGAACGAAAAATATCAAAAGGCGGTAATAGCATCAGGGAACGAATGGATGAAAGCAATAGTTGTAAGAGACATTAAAAGCATGATCACTCTTGCTGAGTTTTCTAAAAATAAAGGAATAAATTTTCTTAAAATCATTCCACAAGAATTGCTTTTAGTTGATAAGATAAGAAGCGTGGAAGATAATCCTGCCGTTTTAGGAGTTCTTTCAGATTTCGTATCTAGTAAAATTCCACATCTGGCAGAATTTTTGTTTGGAAATGTAATACTCACAAAAAATCCATTGACTGCTTATCTATTGTCTAATAAAGGGTTTAAAGCAGTATCTACAACAGGAGAAATCTTTTTCCCGGATTTATCTCTGATGCAATTTGATTATGGCTCAAAGATTGCAGATATTACAAAGGATTTGTTACTTTCTGATTCTATTGAAAATCTAAAAATTAATATAGAAAAGTTAAGAGGATTAATCAAACAAAGAGATTTAGAATTAAATGATCTCAATGAAATAAGACTGATTAAGACAAGAGAACTTGAGAGTTATGAGATTAACAGATCTAATATCACAAAGAAAATAGAAGAGGCAGAGAATATAAGAACAACAAACCTCAAAAATTTGAGTCGACTTTGTAATTTAAACGTAGAATATAGTTTAATTCTTGATAAACTGTTCCTTGATTTAAAATATTTTGATCATAGATCCAAAGTTATAGCAAATACTAATGATAGAATTAAATTATTAATGGAAAAAATAGAAGAGAGGATTAATCAGGAAGGAATAGAGAAAATAGAGGAAGAAAAAAATACAATTATTGTTGAAATCGAATCTCATAACAATAAACTAAATCAATTGAAACTTACACAGTCCATGACAATAAACAATTTAGAAAGTATATTACGAATATATAATAGAACTAAAGAGTCAAATGAAAACATAGAGATCGAAAAGGTCGCGAAGAAAAAGATCTTAGAAAATGCGATATCCGAAGGAGAAAGAATTGAAACAGAAATGAAAATCTTGAGGGAAAAAGAAGATGAAATAATACAATCATCTAGTTTAACTTATACAAAATTACAAGAGTATGAAAACTTACTCAAAAGACTTAATGAGCAAGAAAAAAAAACTGGTAAAGAATTAAATCAATTGGACAAGGATTTAGGATTCCTAAGGAAAGATATCATAGATTTAGAGAACCGATTTGAGAATCAAAGTAACGAACTCACTAGATTGGGTCACAAATCAATTTTAGAAAGTTTTGATGTGGATATTCTTTATCGAGAATTAAAAGAAGAATATGAAAGTATCAAAGATCAAGTAAATTTTAGAGCAGATGAAACTTATTTGGAAATAATAGAAGGGTATAGAGGTTTATCCGATAAAAGAAATCAACTTGAAGAAGAGAGAAATTCGATAGTAAATTTCATAGAAAAAATAGCCAAGGAAAAGGAGAATCAATTTACAGATGCTTTTAAGAAGGTTGATCAAGATATCAGAAAAACATTCTCAGATATTACTGGAGGTAACGCCTGGCTAGAACTGGAAGATCCAGAAAATATCTTTTCAGGTGGGATATTATTAATGGTGCAGTTTCCTAACAAACCGGCAAGGGAATCCACCTCCTTATCTGGGGGTGAGAAAACAATGGCAGCTATTGTATTTCTCCTAGCCTTGCAATCACTCAAGCCATCTCCTTTTTATTTGATGGACGAAGTGGACGCTCACCTCGATGCCCAAAATACTGATAGGCTGTCAAAAATACTATTACTCAGATCTGTAAATAATCAGATAATAATGGTGACCCTCAAAGACTCTACAGTAGCTAAATCAGATCTAATTTTTGGAGTTTATCCGAGAAATGGAATATCTCAGGTAGTAAAATATAATCATCCTAGCAAGGTAAAAGTGGAAGCATAATGATTCGCTTGCCAATAAAACTCATAAGATTATTTATATTAAAAATAGAAATATCGTATAACCATATATATGACTCTAGTTCAATTTAGGAACGATATTCTGATAGTAAAAACATGAAACAGCGTGTTTTCTATTAATATTGAATTGTTGTAAATCGTTAGTGCAATCATCAAAAGATAATTTACACTTATTATAAAATTTGCAGCCTTTTGATGGTAAATCAGAGAAATTGAAACTAGAATGAGCTTTGTAAAATTTGGATTCATTAGTAGTAAAGGTAACGGCATCAAGTAACATCCAGGTATATGGGTGAAGTGGATTGTGTAATATCTCATCGATCTCTCCGTACTCTACGATGTTGCCTGCATACATAATCCCTATCTTGTCGCCGATAAATCTGGAAGTGGCCAGATCATGAGTTATATAAATAATAGAAATATTCAGAGATTTTCTTAAATCATTTAGTAACGATAAGATTTCAGCTCTAACAGATATATCTAACATTGAAACTGGTTCATCAGCAATTATTAATTTTGGAATTTTTACAATAGACCTAGCTATAGAAACACGTTGTCTTTGCCCCCCTGACAGCATTGTAGGATATTTATCTAAAAATTCATTTACAGGTTCAAGTTTAGTTCTACTCAAAGCAATTCGTACTTTTTCTGTTTTTTCTTCCTTACTTAATTTCTTATCATGGATTTTTAGTGGCTCCATAACTATATCTTTAACCTTGAGATATGGATTAATCGAACTATAGGGATCCTGATGGATCATTTGTATCGATGAATAAAGCTTTTTTTTCTTTTTTAAATCTTGGACGTCACTTCCTTCAAAATGGATTGTACCATTATCAGGTGTGAGTGAACCCATTATTAGTTTAGCCAAAGTTGTTTTTCCAGACCCAGATTCACCAGCCAGAACAAGTACTTCTCCCTGACCTACTTCCAATGATAAATTATCTATCACTTTTCGAATGTACTTCGATTTAGAAAGGATATTGAATAAACCCTTATGAACTGGAAAACTCTTACTGACATTTTGGAGCAAAAGAAAAGGGGGCATAATTAATTTATGAACTTTTTAGTATTTTAAAATAATGCTTCGAATTTTGGAATAACTTGTGGTATTTGTCTGATTTAACATCTTACACGATTCCAACCAGATATACCAAAATTAAATTATGCGTTTTGATTCACTTCATGTCACATTAATTGAAATAAGTTTCTAGTTATTCGAGCACGGTGGAAAGAGTTGTCTTGAGCAGTTTTCGCAAAACTTTTGCGATAACCATATTTAAAACCATAAAGAGCAAAAATTCAGCATAATGATAAGTTTTACAAATTTTACATTTTGATCTTATTTCAGATAAAATAATGGATACCAAATCTTTATCACTCATAATAATTTTTTTTATAACTTTATAGAATTTTGGATAAAGCGAATTGACGATATCTTTATTATCTCTTGTGAATGTTACAAAGGGATAATTATCATAAATTAGCATCTTCACATTAGATTTGTAGTAATTTACTAACGTGCCTTTAACCTCTTCTTTTCTATGAATGCTTATTAAACCATTTTTTTTCAATATGGATATGTGATGCCTTAAAGTGGTCATGGCGATATTAATTTTGGCTTTTCCTAATAATTCAAATAGATCCTTAGTCGAGAGATTTCTATGATAAAGAAGATCTAGTATTTTTAATCGGTGAGGATCGCTTAAACCTTTAGCAATATTTTCGTTCATCATTATTGTGACCAAAGGTCTTTCATGAATTGATCTTTTATTCATATCATATTTTTTTAGTCCAATTTTATTAATCTTGGTAAACAAGTATATCATAATTTTTTATTATGCTTGTTTAGAAGTAAATATAGTGAATCTAAACAAGTGTATATTTTGTGAGATTGTTAGCGGCAACATCAAGGCTAGAAAAATACATGAAACTGAATATTCAATGGCGATTTTAGATGCATTTCCTCTAAAAGATGGTCATTCGCTCATAATATCCAAAACTCACAGGCCTAAAATTCAGGATTTAAGCATAAAGGAAAATAGCGACATTTTTAGTGCATTATATTTTCTTACGGAAAAAATTGAAAAAGCGATGGGTTGCAGTTCGTCTCTAATTGGTATCCATAATGGAAAGGATGCAGGACAAGAAATTCCACACTTCCATATCCACATTATTCCAGCTTCAAAATCCAACAAAAACATGTCAATTCATTCATTATTTGACAAAAAGGATATTCAATCAGATAAACTAGATGAGCATTGGAGATTGATATTAAATGAAATAAAGTTAATTTAGTCAATAAATGACAAAATTTCAGGTAATTCTATTATAGAATTTATAGTAAATAGAGGTATTTCTTTCTTATTGACAGGCCTTTGAATTTTGTACAAAGAGTCCATGGTACGGATGGTTTTCATTCCAAGTTCATTAGCCGGTAATATATCTATATCCAATCTATCCCCAACCATTATACAGTTATTAATATCTGAATTGGAATCAGTAAGTGCCTTTTGAAATATTTTATGATTTGGTTTTTTAAAACCGATATTTTCTGACAAACACACAACTTCAAAATATTTGTCTAGGTTATGTCTTTTTAACAAATTTGCTGATCCAGATGAGTTATTGCTAATTATGCCTAAAGAGTATTTTTTAGACAACAATGGTATTATTCTAGGGACTTGATCGAATAATTTAATTAACTGTCTCTTGTTACGTAACAAATCTTCCATTAAAACATCGTTAATCGTTAAATCATATCCTTTTGGGAGAGTCAGTTTAGACATTAGAGAAACTAGTTCCAAAAATCCTGATGATCCGAATTTTCTATCTCTAACTAAATTATTTCTCAATGCAATATAATTTCTCTGATCAACCCTTGCACCATAATCATTAAGCGTGTTAAACAATAGGTTATCAAAGTATGCTACAAAACTCCATTCATCAATTAATGTTTGTCCCAAATCAAAAAAGATGAATGGTCGCAATACCTAATTTTACATTAACTAATTATTTATCGTTTAGGCATTTTATCACCCAAGATAATCATTGAAGTTAAATTTGGTTATATCAAATAATTATAAACTTACATAAGAATTATTCTTTTATTGATATCACATCTAATTATTTTTACATCTTTACTTATCATAAATTATA